>JAEUKG010000851.1 GCA_016794325.1 Myxococcales bacterium
CCCGGCTCCGCCGGCGGAGCGAGCGAACCGCGGCCCGGGTCGGCGCCCCCGCCCGCGAAGCCGAACATGAAGACGATGCTCGGGGTCGCGCCCGAAGAGGTCGCCGCGCTGCAAGAGCAGCAGCGACGGATGGCGGCGGCCTCGCAGCACCAGCAGCCTCCGCAGCAGCCCTACCCGCCCGGCGCCGCGGGGCCCGGCGGCGTGGGCGGAACGGGCGGCCCCCCAGGCGCGAGCCGCACCATGCTCGGCGTCGCCGTCCCCGGCGTGGCGCCGACCGCGCCCGGCGGCCAGCCGCAGCCCGGCGCCGCGCCCATGGGCGCGAACCGCACCATGCTCGGCGTGGCGATGCCCGGCATCGCTCCGACGGGAGCCGCGCCCCGGAGCCCCGTCTCGCCGAACGCGATGACGAACTGGCAGCCGCAGCCCGCCCCCGTCGCGCTCCCCCCGCGCCCGCTCGCGCCCGAGGACGAAGCGCCGCCGGAGGCGCCGGCCCTCGCCCGGCGGAGCGGCGTGCCGATCGTCGCCGTGGTCGCGATCCTCGCGGTGCTCCTCCTCGTGGGCGGCGGCGCGATCGTCATGATGCTCGGCCGCGGCACCCCGCTCGTCGCGCGCCCCGAGCTCGACGAGCAGGGCAAGGAGGCCGTTCGCGTCACGTGCGACGCGTGCGCCGACGGGGTGGTGGTGGGCATCGGCCCGCAGAAGGCGCCGATCAAGGGCCACACCGCGCTCGTGACCCTCGCAGAGCCGCTCGCGGTGGGCGACAACCGCTTGGTGGTGCGCCTCGATCGCGGCGGGAAGACGGAAGACGTGAAGGTGACGGTGCCCGTCGCCTTCCGCATCCGCGCGGATCTGACCACCCTCACGTCACGGCCGCCGGTCATCACCGTCCGCGTCGAGGCGGCGGCCGGTACCCAGGCCACGATCGACGGCAAGGCGCTCGCGATCGACGCGACCGGCAAGGGGAGCTACGCGATCGACGTCTCTTCGGAGACGAAGGGGACGAGCGACGACACGAAGGTCCTCGACAAGAAGATCCCGTTCGTCATCACGACGCGCACCGGCAAAGCGGAGACGGGGACGCTGACCGCGAAGACCCCGATCGTCCCCTTGCACGTCGACGCGCCGCTCGCGCACACGACGGTCGCCGACGACAGCGTGACCGTCGCCGGGCAGACGACGCCGGGCGCCACGGTGACGCTCGACGGCCGCCCGGTGGCGGTCGACGACAAGGGCGTCTTCGTGCACTCGGAGAAGCTCCTCCACGACGGCGAGACCGCCTTCGAGATCGTCGCGCAGTCGGGGCAGCTCGCGCCTCGCTCGGCGACGGTCAAGGTCGTCCGGGTCGGGAGCCTCGAGGCGCTCGCCAAGGAGCTCGACGGCCAGGCGCCGCTCGCCCTCCCCGCGCTCCTCGGCGACGTCGGCGCGATCGCGGGCAAGCTCGTGGCGATCGAGGGTGAGGTCGTGGACGCGCGCCCCGCGCCGTCGCAGTCGATCTTCTTGGTCGACGTGAAGAAGGGCTGCGACCGGGGAGAGTGTCTGGTGAGGGTCGTGGCCGCGGGCGACGTGAAGCTCGCCAAGAAGGACACGATCCGCGTCTACGGGCGCGCGACCAAGGCCGTCACGTCCGGCGGCAAGACCGTGCCCGAGGTCGAGGCGGATTTCTACCTGAAGGCGCGGCGATGAGGCTCGGGCCCCGGTCCGCCGCCGCGGCCGTCGCGACGGTGCTCGCCCTCGTCGCGGCCTGGGCGAGCGCCCAGCGCGCCGATCCTCGCGCCCCCGCCACGTTCGAGGTCGGCGCCCCCCGCGGGCCCTCGCCCACCGAGCGCGTCACCAACCAGCGCACGGGGCTGTCGCCCTCGCCGCTCCCGGCGGGGGCGCTCCGGGTCGAGTGGCGCAAGTCGCTCGGTATCCCGATCGAGCATGCCCCGGTGGTGCGCCACGACGGGACGGTGGCGGTGCTCACGAGCCGCGGCGACGTGTACGTCTACGACGACGCGGGCGACGAGAAGTGGCGCGTGACGACGGGCCTCTCGGCCTCGAGCGGGCCCGCCCTCCTCAGCGACGGGACGATCGCGTTCGCGACGCCGGGCGCGGAGCTCGTGGGCGCGCGCGCCGGCCAGCGACGCTTCCAGGTGAGGCTCCCCGGCGACCGCCCCGCGCGCATCACCCCGGTCGCGACGGACGACGGCGGCCTCGTGGTAGCGCTCGCCGGCGAGGTGCTCTTCGTCGACGCCGAGGGCCAGCCGCGCGCCCGGGCGCCCCTGCCGGAGCCTTTGTCCACCGGCCTCGTCGCGACCGGCGGTCGCCTCTTCGGAGCGGCCTCCAGCGGCGCGGTGTACGCGATCAGCGCCGGTCGCGAGGCCACCCGCGTCGGGAGCTTCGGCGGCGCCATCGACCGGGGGATGGCCGCGTCCTCGGCGCGCACGCTCGTCGCGGTCGTCGACACGAGCCGCCTCGTCGAGCTCGACGTCGTCAGCGGCGTCACCCAGGTGCGGGCGACCGCCCCCGTGGGGCACCTGCTCGGGCCGCCGGCGGTCCACGCCTCCGTCGCCTACGTGACCGCCTACGCGCCCGGGCGTGTATACGTATTGGGATATGACGGG
>JAEUKG010000889.1 GCA_016794325.1 Myxococcales bacterium
GCGAGCCTCGCGGTCGCGGAATCCCGGTAGAGATTGTCGGGGTCCTCGAGGGCGCTCCGCGCGGACTCGAAGGCGACGAGCGGATCGGGGTCGCGCTCGGCGATCGACGTCACGCCGAGGCGCGCGCGGTGGGGGAGGCGCGACGCGAGCCGCAGGACCGCGCGGCGCACCGGCAGCTCGCCGGTCGCGAGCGCCGCCTCGAGCCGAGGCCGCGCGTCGTCGTGGAGGAGGAGCTCCTCGACGCGGCGCACGTACGCCGCGACGTCGTGCTCTCGCCGCCGCGCCGCGCGCAGGCGCTCGACCAGCCCCAGGCAGCGCAGCCACTGCTCGGTGTACGCGGGGCTCACGCGCCTCGCCACCGCTGCGCCCGCGCCGACCTGCACCTTCGCGACCCAGTCGTTCGTGCGGAGGAGGAGGAGCGGCAGCTCCAGCCCGTCGTCCCGCTCGGCGAGCAGGCGCACCGCGACCTCGCGCACGAAGCCGCTCGCGTGGAACGACGCCAGGGCCACCACGCCGCGGTGCTCCCGCGCCCACGCCGCCGACCCCAGGCGGACGTCCTCCCACGCCGGCGCGGGTGGTCCCTTCTGGACCCACCCCCCGCGGTACCATTGATCGAACCACGCGAGATCGAGCGGCGAGCACCGCTCGATGACCGCCGTCGCCGCCCGCGAAGCCTCCGCGCCGAGGCGGTGGCTCTCCGGAGGGAGGAACGGGAGCAGCTCCGTGAGCGACCGCGCGTCGCCCCGCGCCGCGATGGCCGCGATCCGGGCGCGCGCCGCGTCGTCCGCGTCGTCGTCCGACCGGCGCCCCACCACGCGAAAGGGGTTGGGGAGCTTCACGCTCCAAACATACGTCCGCCCCGCGCCGGGGTCACCCGGCCCCGGGGATTCGGCATCCGCATCGCGTGTTGGGCGGCCATGAAGCTGCACAAGCCCTCGCCCCTTTCCCTTTCCCTTCGCCCTCTCCCTTCGCCCCTTTCCCTTTCCCTTCGCCCTCTCCCTTTCCCTTTCCCTTCAACCCGAACCTCGAACTCGAACTCGAACCTGCTCCTGCTCCTGCTCGATCCGGTGGTGCAGGTTCGAGTTCGGGAGCACGTTCGAGGGAGAGGGGAAGGGGGAAGCGGGAAGGGGGAAGCGGGAAGGGGGAAGCGGGAAGGGGAAGGGGAAGGTGGAAGGGGAAGGGGGAAGGCGCCGCGGCGCGGCCGCCGGTCCTCCCGGCGAGCGGCGAGCGGCGAGCCCGAGGACTTCGTCCTCGTAGTGCTGCACGAGGAGGCGCTTCTACGTGAAGAGCCGGATCCGTGATCCGTTCGACGGGACCCCGAAGAACCTCATCGCCGAGAAGCCCTGGTGGCGATTCTGGTGACCGGTGCCCGTCATGATCAGCCCGACATGGCGCCCTTCTTGAGCTCCAGCGCCTCGAACTCGAACCACCCCTCACGGCGAGACTCTTCGAGCACCTCGAGGTGAAAGTACAGGCCCATCGCTGGAAAGATGCAGGGCAGCTTCTCCAGACGGCTCCGCAGATCTCGGGCAGCGATCGGCTTCGGAATACGCCAGACCTGCCCGTGCTCGTAGGTGGGTTCGACGACGGTCGGGCGGAGCTTCGTGAGCGCGCGGCAAGTCGCTTCGAGATCGTGCACCGCGACGATCACCAGGTCGTACGTGTCGAACTGGTAGCCGCGGTCGTACATCGCGAGGTCGCGCTCGACGGAGAACGCGGAGCCGAGGTGGAGGATCCGCCCTGTCTTCTTGTTCACGATCACGCCCTTGCATCCCACGCGGGCGGTCCGCCAGGGGAAGAACCAACCCTGACGGAGCTCCTCAGCAGGGCCCAGAGAGACGTCCTCGTGGGTGATGGCCTTCTCCGCGAGCCGTCGGGCTTGGGCCTCGTCGATCATCGTCCGCGCGCCACCCTAGTATCCGTTGGCCTCTCAGGCGAGCGACCCGTGGGGGCGGGTCGCGCGGTTCTTCCGTGGCGGCGCTCGCGCGACTCGCGCGGTCGTGGCGCGTCGCCTCGCGCGAGCGGGCTAGCGAATCAATCCCACGTGAAGCGCTTTCGCCCTGCCTCTGCCTTTCGCTCCGCCGCGAGATGCGCATGCAGCTCGCGATGTTCGCGCGCCCAGCGGTCGAAGTCGTCGGCGGTCATGGGATCGCCCGTCGAGAAGACGTCGAGGAACCGGCGAAGCCCAGCAAAATATTCATCCGTCAGCGGTGCAGGGCACGCGAGGACGGCCGCAACGAACTCGGGGGGGGGACGGTATGCGTGGTCGTTGATGTAGTGGATGACCATCGCAGGCGCGACGTAGAGGACGTCCGGAGCCGGAACGAGGATGTTCCGCGCCTCGCGCGCCCCGCGGCAGAGCTCGCACTCGTGAGGGCCCGCAGCCGCGACGTGCACCCAGCCTTCGTCTCGCAGCTGCGCGAGCGCCGGAATCACCTTCGCGTCGACGTCCCCGCGAGTGAAGACGTGCCCCTCCGCGAGCCAACCGACCGCGCGCACACGGGCACCTCGTGCGACTTGGCACTCCGTGGCGAGATCCGGGTAGTGCATGCGCTCGCCATAGCACTCCGCCGCGTCGAAGGCTCGACACCCGGCCCGGGCATTCTGCATCCACCCCGCATGTTGGGCGGCCATGAACCCCAACCTCACGCCCGACCAGCACTCCGCGTGCCTGGAGATTCTGCATCGCGGGCTCGTGCAGATCCGCCTCGCGAGCGTGGAAGGCGACACCGCGCGCGCGGAGGCGATCGCCGACGCCCTCCACAACCTCCCCCACCTCCTCGGCGTAGGCCACGAGCGCGGCTGGGACCTCGCCACGTTCGTCGAGCTCTTTCTCACTCCGCTGACGCAGCGCTATCCAGACCTCGCGGGGATCGAGCAGCCCCTCGAGCTCCGGTGAGGCGTCAGTCACCCGCTCTCGCCTCCCTCACCACTGGCTCGTCGCCTACTCCGCCGCGACGGAGCTCTTGCTCGCCGTGCGCGCCGCCGACATCCGCGATCCCAAGCTCCGCGATCAGGCCCTCCGCGCCGCCAAGAGCGCGTGCCTCAACACCGCGGAGGCGGCCGGCC
>JAEUKG010000929.1 GCA_016794325.1 Myxococcales bacterium
GCGACCGAGGACGCCCACCTCGACGTCAGCGTGGCCGCCGACCGGAAGAGCGCGGACGCCCGCGAGCAGGTGACGCTCACCGTGACGGTGAGCCAGCGGGGCAAGCCGGTCGCGGGCGCCGACGTGACGCTCGCGATGGTCGACGAGGGCGTCCTGCGCCTCACCGCGTTCCACGCCAAGGATCCGACCGACGCCCTCCACCCCGCGCACGCGCTCGGCTTCTCGGCCTACGACTCGCGCCAGCTCCTGTTCCGGCGGCGCGAGAAGGCCCACGTCGCGGGCGGCGGCGGCGCCGACGAAGACTCTGCGCTCGACACCCGCACCGACATCGTCGAGACCGCGGCGTGGCTGCCGGCCCTCGTCACCGACGCGTCGGGCAAGGCGACGGCCAAGGTGACGCTCCCCGACAACCTCGGCGAGTTCCGCATGATGGCGACGGCGGTGGACGCGGCCGGCTCGGCGGGCGTGGCCGAGGGGAGCCTCCTCGTCACGCGCCCGTTCTTGCTCGCGCCCGTCATCCCGCCGTTCGTGCTCGACGGCGACAAGGTCGAGATCGGCGTGATGGCGCACAACAACACCGACGCCGAGGTGAAGGCCAAGGTGCGCTTCTGGGAGGAGGTCCGCGAGGTCACGCTGCCGGCCCACGGCCACGTGAAGGTCGCCGTCCCCTTCACCGCGCGCGAGACGAAGAAGGTCACCTTCGCCCTCGAGGTCGGCGGCAAGACGCGCGACAGGATCGAGCGGACGGTGCAGGTGGGCTTCGGCGGGATCGAGGAGCGGCCGACGCTCTCGGGGGTGTTCCGGGGCTCCCAGGAGGTCACCGTCGCCATCCCCGACGACGCGAGGTTCGCGGACGACGAGAAGCTCTTCGTCCGCGCGGGGGCGGCCCTGTACCCGGAGCTCGGGCACCGCCTGTCGTACCTCCTCGACTATCCGCACGGGTGCGTCGAGCAGACGACCTCGGGCACGCTCCCGCTGCTCGCCGCGCGGACGCTCCTGCCGTGGACGGGGAGCGCCCCGATCTCGGAGGACGAGCTCCGCAAGCGCATCAAAGCCGGGGTCGCGCGCCTCGCCACCATGAAGACGAGCTCGGGCGGGCTCGCGTATTGGCCGGGCGGGAGCGACCCCAACGTCTTCGGCACCGTCTACGCGACCCGCGCCCTCCTGCGCGCCAAGGAGGAGGGCATCAAGGAGGAGGGCCTCTTGCCGGGGGTGCTCCAGTTCCTCGGGCGTCGGCTCGACCAAGAGACGGATCCGGCGATGCGGGTCTCGATCGCCGAGGTGCTGGCCCAGGCGCAGGCCTTGCCCGAGAGCTCCGCCGACTCGCTCTACGCCTCGCGCGAGAAGCTGAACGCCTTCGGCCTCGCCAGCCTCGCCCTCGCGCTGTCGTCGCTCCCGAAGCAGGAGGACCGCGTGCGGTCGACGCTCGACGCGCTCGAGGCGGCCTTCGACGACAAGGGCGTGCCCAAGGTCGCTCACGGCTCGCACGACCATCACTACTGGGGGTCCGCGGATCGCGACCGCGCCCAGGCGCTCATCGCCCTCGCGCGGCTCCGTCCGGGCTCGCGCCTCGTGCCGATCCTCGGGGCGAAGGCGTCGCGCAAGCTCGACTCGTACACGACGCAGTCGACCGCGTGGTCGCTGATCGCGCTCGCCGACTACGTCGGCAAGGCGCTGCCGGCGGGGGCGGTCGACGTGAAGGTGGTCGTCCCCGGCTTCGTCGTGGACAAGACGCGGTCGCTCGGCGGCGGCAACAACGAGGTGGCGATCCCGCTGCGAGAGCTCCGCGGCAAGCGCGTCGTCCTCCGCCTCCAGGGCGACGACAAGACGCCGGTGGCGTTCGCGATGACGGCCAAATACGCGCGCCTGGGCGCGACCTCGGCTCGGGAGGCGCGCCGCTCGAGGAACGGGCCCTCGGTGTATCGCGTCTTCACCGACGCGGCCGGGCGGCCGGTGGACCTCGGCAACCTCAAGCCGGGGGACGTCGTGCGCGTCGCGCTCCGCGTCGACGTCCCCTCGCTCGAGGAATACCGGGCGGGATACCTCGCCGTCTCCGATCCCATCGCCGCCGGGCTCGAGCCCATCAAGCCCGACCTGGCGACGGTGGCCCAGGTCGACGCCGTCGGCCGCGAGCACCCGTTCCACCAGGCCATCGCCGGCGGTGCGGTCGCGAGCCACGTCGACGTCCGCCTCGATCGGGTCAACGTGTATTACGACCGCGTCTACTCCGGGTCGCCGGTCTACGCGACGTACCTCCTCCGCGCCACGACGCCCGGCGAGTTCGCGCTCCCGCCGGCCCGCGCCGAGCTCATGTACGAGCCCGGGTCCGAGGGCTACTCCGACGCCGCGCGCGTGGTCGTCCGATGAGGTGGCGCGCGCGCCTCCCCGCGATCACGAGGCGCCGCCTCGCCGTCGCGGCCGCGATCCTCCTCGCGCCGTGGCTCGCGTGGCGGGCCTTCCGGGCGTCGGTGGGCGCGCCGTCGCTCGACGCGTCGCGCTTCGCCGAGGGCACGCGGGTGCTCGCGCGCGACGGGCGAGAGCTCGGCGAGCGGCCGTCGCGGGCCGGCCTACGAGGGCGCCCCGTGCACCTCGCCGACGTCGGGCCCCGCCTCGTCGCGGCGACGCTCACCAGCGAAGACCGCGGCTTTCGCTCCCACGACGGCGTCGACCGGGCCGCGGTGGCGCGCGCGCTCGCCACCGACGCGCGGCACGCGCGCCTCGTGTCCGGGGGGAGCACGATCACCCAGCAGGTCGTCAAGCGCCTCGACCACGAGGGGCGGCCGCGGCCGCGCACGATCGCGGCGAAGGTGACGGAGATCGCGCGCGCCCAGAACCTCGAGGCCGCCGCGCCCAAGGACGCGATCCTCGAGGCGTATTTCGACGTCCTCGACTACGGCCACGGGCTCGCGGGCCCCGAGGCCGCGGCGCGCGGGTACTTCGGGGTCGCGGCCCGGGACCTCAGCTGGGCCCAGGCCGCGCTCCTCGCCGTCTTGCCGCGCGCGCCGTCGGCGCTCGATCCCTACCGCCACCTCGCGCGAGCTCGGGGTCGCCAGCAGGCGCTCCTCCGGGCGATGCACGCGCGGGGCGACCTGTCGTCCGCGGACCTCGAGCGCGCGCTGGCGGAGCCGCTCGTCCTCGCGCCGCGACCCTCGCGCGCGCTCGTCGCGCCTCACGTCGTCCTCGCCGCCGCGCGCGGCGCGCCGGGCGGCGAGGTGCGGACCACGCTCGACAAGGATCTCCAGAGCGACGTCGAGGTCATCGTTCGGAGCCACGCCGCGGCGCTCCGCGCGCGGGCCGCGACCGGGGTTGCGGTGGTGGTGCTCGACAACGCGACCGGCGAGGTGCTGGCGGAGGTGGGCAGCGCGGGATACTTCGACGCGCCGAGCGCGGGGGCGGTGGATCTCGCGCGCGCGCGCCGCCAGGCCGGCTCCACCCTCAAGCCGTTCGTGTACGCGCGGGCGTTCGAGCGCGGCGTGTC
>JAEUKG010001019.1 GCA_016794325.1 Myxococcales bacterium
CGACGCGCCCGTGCACGGCGCCCGCGCCGTGGAGGGCCTCGATCGCGCCCTCGAGGGCGAGCCGCGCGGCGGGCGGCAGGCGGCCGGCGAGGGGCGCGCCTCGCGGAGCGTCGAGCCAGATCTCCTCGTCGACGCGATCGACGCGGAGGACGACCTGCAGCGCGGGGTGGGCGGCGCGGGCGAACGCGCTCGCGCGCGCGAGCGTCGACGCGTTCAGCGGGACGCGCACGATCGCGCGACCGAGCCACCGGTCCACCGTCACCCCGTCGTGCCCGGTGTAGGTGCGCGCGCCCGCGCTCGGCCGCTCGCTCGGCTTGCGCACGACCTCCCGGCGCTGGGCCGCTCGCTCGATGGTGTGCGGCCACGGCAGCGCCGCGAGGGCGCGCCGCGCCGCGAACGCGTCGGCGGGGCGCCGCGCGGGATCGGGATCGGTGAGCGACATCACGAGCGCGTCGTGGCGCTGGTCGAGATCGCGGTGGGCGGCGCTCGGCATGATCTGCGGATCGGCCCCGGCGGTCGGCTTCTCGCCCGTCAACATCTCGCGGAGCACCGCGCCCACGCCGTAGATGTCGCTCTGCACCGTCGCCGGCCGCCCCTCGCGCTGCTCGGGGCTCATGTAGCCCAGGGTGCCGATGATGCCCGCGGTGGCGGTGGCGGAGAGGTCGCCGAGGTGAGCGACGCCGAAGTCGCCGAGGCGGGTGACGCCGGCGGCGTCGAACAGGACGTTGGCGGGCTTGAGATCGCGGTGGAGCACGCCCATGCGGTGCGCCTCCCCGAGCGCGCCGAGGATCGCCGACGCGATCTCCACCGCGCGCGCGGGCGCGATCGGCTCCTTCGCGAGCATCGTCTCGAGGGTCCCGCCCTCCATCCACGCGAGGACGAGCGCCGGACCCTCGGGGACGTAGTCGCGCAGCGGGAGGATGTTCGGGTGATCGAGCGACGCGAGCACGCGGACCTCGCGCTCGAAGCGGGCGAGCGCGTCGCGCCCGGCGCCGCGGACGTCGTAGGCCGCGAACACCTTGACCGCGACCCGCTCCTGGCGGACGCCGTCGACGCACTCGACCACGCGCGCGGTCGGCGACTGCGCGACCTCTCGCACCACCTCGTACCGACCGAACAAGCGGGCCTTGACCTCCGCCATCGCCACCGGCGTCTCGTCCTCGGAGGGGCCGCCGAGCGCCTCGAGCTCCCGGGTCGCTTCGTCCTTCGCTTGCCCGAGGCCGAGGGCCTCGAGGCCGCGGACGAGGAGCGTGAGCGCGCGGCGCCGCTCGGGCGCGCCCTCGCCGATCTTCTGGAGGTGCCGCACCGCGGCCTCGGTCTTGCCGTAGCGGAGCAGCAGATCTCCGAGCGCGAGGTGGAGATCGCCGCGCGCGGGATCGCGCCGAAGCTGGGCCTCGAGCACCTTCGCCGCCCCGACGACGTCCTTCGCGCGCTCGAGCAGGAGCGCCGCGCGGGCCGCCTCGCCGGCCTTCTCCCAGGCGCGCGCGGCCTCGGCGAGCCGGCCCGCGGCCTCCTGGAGCTGCGCCGCCCACCGGTGCGCGCCGCGTCGCTCGAGCGCGTACGCGACCCGGTCGGCGGCGGCGGGATCGCGCGCGACGTCGGGCAACACGGCGTGCGCGCGCGCGTCGTCGTGGGCCTCGACGTAGAGCCGGAGGGCGCGCGCCGCGTCGCCGGCCCGCTCCGCGCACACCGCGGCGTGAGCCCAGTCGCAAGCGCGCTCGTAGAGGTCGGCGGCGCGGGCGAGCTCTCCCCGCTGGGCGACGATGGCGGCCGCCTCGACGAGCCGCTCTTGCCGGATCAGGTCGTCGACGGGATCCACGGATCCGAGCCTACATCCCGTCGCCTTCGGTCGTGTCGTCTTCCTCGGACGGGGAGGGGGTGGGCGCTCCGGGCGACCCTTTGTGCCCGAGCGCGCCCTCGACGTCGAAGGAGAGGGCGTACGGCGCGATCGGCCGCTCGCCGCGCGCGAGGGCGGCGGCGTCGCTGCGCTGCGCGAGATCGCCGAGGATCCCGCGCTCGCGGTTGCGCTTGCCGGGCCCGCTCGCGTCGACCCAGAAATAGCTGCGGTCGCGGACGTCGACGTGGACGAACCCGCTCACGGGGTACACGCCGACGCCGACGAAGCCTTGGTCGCGCGCGAACTTCGCGACGTCCTCGTCGCTCGTGCCCGGGACGACGAGGTCGATCGCGCGGCCCTTGCCGTGGTTGGAGTGCCCGCCGCGAGGCGCGCGGTAGCCCGAGATGACGCGGATCTCTTGCGCTTTGAAGTGCGACTGCAGGCGGTAGACGAGGTCGAGCGTCCGCGGCTCGACGGGGTGCTCGGAGCCGCTGCCGGGCTCGCGCAGGAGCTTGGCCGCGCGATCGAGATCCGAGGCGCTGAACCCGCCGCGATCGGAGAGCGCCTTGATCTCGACGCGCTCGTTCGTGTTGAGCGCGTACAGGACGAGCATCGGCCGCCCCGACTCGTCGACGGGCGCCGACTTGCCGGCCGCTGGCGTGTGCCACCCGCGGACGGCGCCGGCGTAGCCCGGCGGCGCCGCTGGCGCCGGCCGCTGCGCGGTGCGATGGGCCGGCGCGGCGGGCTTGGCGGCGCCGCCCTTGGTCGGGCCGTGGTTCTGC
>JAEUKG010001287.1 GCA_016794325.1 Myxococcales bacterium
GTCGGGCACGCGCGCTTCGGGTGGCGCCTCGTGCGCGAGATCGTCCCGAGCCTCGACGCCGACACGCGCGAGCGCCTCGGCGACTACCTCGAGGTCGCGTTCGCGCACCTCGAGGACCACGAGCTCGCGCACCTCCCCGAGGCCGCGGTCGCCCCCGTCGACGGCCCGAAGCTCGGGCTCTGCAGCGGGCCCTCGGCGCGCACCCTCTTCTTCTCCACCGTGCGCGAGGTCATCGTCCCCGGGCTCGAGGCGGTGGGCCTGCCCGCCGAGCGAGCCTGGCGCGACCGGCGTCGCGTCCGCTTCGCGGCCTGAGGCGCGCTCGCGCCTCGGCGACCGCTCGCCGCGTTTTTGGGCTAAGCTCCGCGGTCGTGAAGCCGACCGCCGCCAAGGCCACCTACGTGGCCCTCCTCGTCGTCCTCTCCTCCGCCCCGTTCGCGCTCACGGCGTGCGACAAGCTGGGGCTCGGCAAGAAGGACGCGCCGGACGCCGGCGCTGCCACCGCCGCGCCCACCACGACCACCGCGCCGAGCGCGACGGCAGCGGCGACCGACACCGCGGCCGCGCCGACCGCGACCGGCGAGATCCCGGCGCTCGGCTCGGCCACCGCGACGACGGCCGCGACGACCACCGCGCAGCCCACCGGCACGCTGACGGTGCCCAAGCTCGGCGACGCGGGGGCGATCCCGCCCCGCCCCGACGGCGGCGCGGCGCCGGCGCCGACGCCGACCCTCGGCGTGCCCACCGGCTTCCCCTCGGGCCTCGTCGTGCCGTCGGGCTTCCCGCGCCCGAGCGCGATGCCGCCGCTGCCGTCGGGCCTCCCGAGCGGCCTCCCCTGGCCCCCTCCGGCCAAGAAGTAGCCAAGGCACCGTGGACGCGCCGGCCGACAGCGATCGCCGCGCGAGCCTGCCCCGCAGGTTCGGCCGCTACACGCTCTTCGACTTCGTCGGCAAGGGCGGGATGGCCGAGATCTACCTCGCACGCGCGCACACCGAGCTCGGCGCGGTGCGCCTGTGCGTGGTCAAGCAGATCCTCCCCGCGTACGCCAACGACGCCGCCTTCGCGGAGATGCTCACCCAGGAGGCCAAGCTCGCCGCGCGCCTCAACCACGCGCACGTCGTGCAGGTCTTCGATCTCGGCCGCGAGGGCGACGATCTCTTCATCGCGATGGAGTACGTCGAGGGCCTCGACCTGAACGCCCTCCTCCGGCGGGTCACCGAGAAGAAGATCAAGCTCCCGTTCGAGTTCGCGATCACCATCGTGACGGGCGTGCTCGCGGGCCTCGACTACGCCCACCGCGCCAAGGACGACGAGGGGCAGCCCCTCGGCGTCGTCCACCGCGACGTCTCTCCGTCGAACGTGCTCGTGTCGTTCGACGGCGAGGTGAAGCTCTGCGACTTCGGCATCGCCAAGGCGAACGACCTCGTGAGCAAGGACGACGAGCCGGTGAAGGGCAAGGCGGGCTACATGAGCCCCGAGCACGCGCGCGGTGAGGCGCTCGACGCGCGCGCCGACGTCTTCGCCGCCGGCATCGTGCTCTGGGAGCTCCTGCAGGGCCGCCGCATGTACCGGCCGAGCTCGGACGTGCCGCTCCTCGAGCAGGCCAAGCGCGCCGAGGTCCCCGACCTCGCGCCCCGCGGCCTCCCCGACGAAGACAAGCTCTTCGCGATCGCGAAGAAGGCCCTCGAGGTCGATCGCGAGAAGCGCTACCCGACGGCGGCGGCGATGCAGCGCGAGCTCGAGGACTACGCGCGCGGCGCCAAGCTCGGCGCGAGCGCGCTCCGCCTCGGCGAGTGGATGACGACCGAGCTCGGCGACGAGATCGTCGCCCAGCGGCGCGCCCGCGAGCGCGCGCTCGTCGCCAAGAGCATCCCCGCCATCGCCATCGCCGCCGGGCCCGGCGCCGACGCCGAGGCCTCGCACAGCTCCGCCGCAGCCAACGCCGCCCTCGCCTCGCAGACGCCGAGCGAGCCGCCGCCCGCGCCGAGCGAGCCCGAGCCCACGCCGCGCTCGAGCGAGGGCCGGCGCGTCGTGCTCGCGAAGGAGCAGCCGATGTCGAGCGGGGCGATGGCCGCGTTCCGCGCCGGCCTCGACGACGCCCCCGTCGTCCCCAAGCCGGAGCCGTCGGCGCCGCACTCGCTCGCGGGCTCGACGCTCGACGTGGGGCCGCCGTCGGACGACAAGCCGCTCGCGAAGCGCCGCGCGCCGGCGTCGAACCGCTTCACCATCGTCGCGCTCGTGGTCGGGATCGGGATCCTCGCGCTCTTGTACCTCCTGACCAAGCCGTGAAGCTCGCCGACGTCGCGCTACCGGTGCCGGTGCCGCGCGCCTTCACCTACGAGGTGCCGAGCGCCCTCGAGGGCGTGGCGCCCGGCGCGCGGGTCGTGTGCCCGTTCGGCGCGCGCGCCATCACCGGCGTCGTCCTCGCGGTGAGGGAGGGCGAGCCGCCCGAGAAGGTGCGCCCCATCGCCAAGGTGCTGCCGATCTCGCTGCCGGCGGACCTCACGAGCTTCCTCGTCGAGCTCTCGCAGTACTACTTCGCCCCCATCGGCGAGGTGTTCCGGCTCGCGATGCCGCCGCTCGACCGCGAGACCGCCGAGAGCACGATCCGGGCGAAGAGTGACACGCTCGGCCTCTTCGGCGACGAGGAGGCGAAGGGCCTCTCGGCGAAGAAGATCCAGTGGGCCGAGCCGACGGCGGGCACCGAGGAGCCCTCCAAGCTCTCGGCCCAGGCGCGCGCCGTGCTCGCGCACCTCCGCGCGCACGGCGGCTACCCCGTCGCCCGCCTCGTCGAGAAGTGGGGCAACGCGAGGGCGGCCATCGAGAAGCTCTCGGAGCTCGGGCTCGTCCGCGTGACGACGCGCGACAAGGAGCCCGATCCGTTCTTCGACACGACGGTCCCGCGGGACGTCCCCCCGGTGCTCAACCCCGCGCAGGAGGAGGCCACGCGCGCGATCTGCGCCGCGGTGACCGCGGGCGATCCGCGCACGTTCCTCCTCCACGGCGTGACCGGGTCGGGCAAGACGGAGGTGTACATGCGGGCGATCGACGCGGCCAAGGCGCGCGGCGTCGGCGTCATCGTCCTCGTCCCCGAGATCAGCCTCACCCCGCAGCTCGTCTCGCGCTACCGCGCGCGGTTCGGCGACGGGGTGTGCGTCCTGCACTCGGCGCTCACCGCCCGCGAGCGCTACACGATGTGGTCGCGCCTGCGCGCCGGCGAGGTCGACGTCGCCATCGGCGCCCGCAGCGCGCTCTTCGCGCCGGTGAAGGACCTCGGCCTCATCGTCGTCGACGAGGAGCACGACTCGTCCTTCAAGCAAGAGGAGGGCGTGCGCTACCACGCCCGCGACATGGCGATCCTCCGCGCGTTCCGGCGCGGCGGCGTGTGCGTCCTCGGCAGCGCGACCCCGTCGCTCGAGACCGTGCACCTCGCCCGCACCGGCAAGGCCGACAAGCTCGTGCTCGCCGCCCGCGCCCGCGCCCAGGAGATGCCGGCGGTCGAGATCGTCGACATGCGCCGCACCGGCGCCGGCCCCACCGGCGACAAGAAGCTCACGATCCCGCTCCACCGCGCGATCGAGAAGACCCTCGAGAAGAAAGAGCAAATAATACTCTTTCTCAACCGGCGCGGCTTCTCCCCGAGCGTGCGCTGCCACGCCTGCGGCGAGCTCGTGGTGTGCCCCAACTGCTCGGTCGCGCTCACCTTCCACAAAGGGCGCTCGCGCGTCGTGCGCTGCCACTACTGCGACCACGAGGAGCCGCTCCTCGAGCGGTGCGCGAAGTGCAAGGCCCCAGCGCTCGAGCTCGAGGGCCTGGGCACCGAGAAGCTCGAGGAGACGCTCGCCGCCGCGTTCCCCGAAGCGAAGGTGGCGAGGCTCGATCGCGACGTCGCGAGCGGCAAGGCCATCGAGCGGGTCATCGAGCGGGTGCGCTCGCGGGAGGTGGACGTCCTCGTCGGCACGCAGATGGTGACGAAGGGCCACGACCTGCCCTTCGTCACGCTCGTCGGCGTCATCAACGCCGACGCCGCGCTCTCGATCCCGGACTTTCGAGCGGCCGAGCGCGCGTTCCAGCTCCTCGTGCAGGTCGCGGGGCGAGCGGGCCGCGGCGACGCGCCGGGGCGCGTGGTCGTCCAGACCTACGACCCGTCCCACCACGCGCTCGTGTTCGCGCTCCAGCACGACACCGAGGGCTTCGTCGAGCGCGAGCTCCGCGATCGCCGCGAGCTCGGCTATCCGCCATACTCGCGCATGGCCCTCGTGCGGATCGACGCGGTCGACGAGGAGGTCGCGAAGGGCGCGGCCGAGTCCGTCGCCGCGACCGTCCGCCGCGCGACGCGCGGCGAGGTCGACGTCCTCGGCCCCGCGCCGGCGCCGATCGCGCGCGTCCGCGGCCGCTTTCGCTTCCGCGTGATGCTCCGCGCCCCCGACCGCAAGAAGCTCCGGCCCGGGCTCGTCGCCGCCGCGCACGTGCTCGAGGCGCTCCCCCGCAACGTGCGCGGGGTCCTCGACGTCGATCCGGTCCAGCTCCTCTGACGCTCGCTAGTTCCCGACCCAGTCCCAGATCAGATCGCAGTCGGCCTGCGGTCCGTCGGCCGAGCGCACCGTCCGGCACGACGTGACCTCGAGGAGGTTCTTGTACCGGGTGCGCCGGTAGAACTCCTGCTGGCACACGTCTTCGCACGGCCCGCCCGCTGGCCTCGCGTCGGGGTAGGTCGCGCGCAGGTGCTGGCCCCGCCAGCAGGAGGTGGCCAGCGCGAGCGCCGCCGCGAGGGGCGCAGCTCGGAGCACCGCCTCCCTCGCGCGTCGGCCCACCCTCTCACCGTAACGCAGCCGCCCCTGCGGACCAACGCCGCGACTTGGCCCGGACGGCGGCTCTCCTGCTATGACCAAGGGCGCTTGGCCGCGCCGCGCCCGTCGCTCACGACCCGCCTCACCAGCGCCCGCCTCGTGCTCCGCCCGGCGCGCACGCAGGACACGGGCGAGCTGTGCGCGCTCGCGCGGAAGAACAAGACCCACCTCGCCCCGTGGAACCCGCTGCCCGCGCGCGGCGAGGACCCGTCGTCGCTCACGGTGGTCGCGCGCTCGGTCGCGGTGCAGCGGGCGCAGTGGCGCGAGGGCAGGGCGTTCCCCTTTCTCGTGGTCGAGCGCAAGCCCGAGCCGCGCATCGTCGGCCGCATCAACCTGAACGCCGTCGTCCGGGGCGCCTTCCACAACGCGTACCTCGGCTACTGGATCGACGCGTCGCGCCAGGGCCAGGGGCTGATGACGGAGGCGACCCAGCTCGTCCTCGGCTTCGCCTTCGGCGACGCGGGGCTCCACCGCGTGCAGGTCGCGATCATGCCGCGCAACGCCCCGAGCCTCAAGGTGGTGGAGAAGATCGGCTTCCGCAAGGAGGGCTTCGCCCTCCGCTACCTGCAGATCGCCGGGCGCTGGGAGGATCACCTGCTCTTCGCGATGACGTCGGAGGAGTGGGCGGAGCGACAAACGTCGCAACCCTGAGCTCTCCGCGGCCGATGCGCCGTCGTGGTCCCCCTCACGCGCACCGCCGCCGCCGTCGCCGACATCGCCCTCACCGTCTTCGCCCCGCGCGGGTGCGCCGCTTGCGACGCCCCGGTTCGTCCGCGGGTCGCGTTCTGTCCTCCTTGCGCGCGATCGGTCGTGCGCGGCGACGACCGGTCGCGGGCGCCGTTCTCCTTCGGCGGCGCGATCGCGCGCGCGGTGCGCCGCCTGAAATACGACAAGCGCAGCGAGGTCGGCGGCGTCCTCGGGGCGCTCGTCGCGAGCGAGCTCGTGGCGGTCGCTCCGCGCGTCGACGTCGTGGTCCCCGTGCCCCTCCACCCGCGGCGGCTGGCCGAGCGCGGCTTCAACCAGTCGGCGCTCGTCGCCCGGCCCCTCGCGTGGATGCTCGGCGCTCCCCTCAAGACGGCGGGGCTCGTCCGCCTCCGCGACACCCTGCCGCAGGCTGGCCTCGGGCGGGTGGAGCGCGGGGCGAACGTCGCCGGCGCGTTCGCCGCCACCGGCGCGTGGCAGGGCGTGCGCGTGCTGCTCGTGGACGACGTGGTCACCACCGGAGCGACCCTCGCCGCGTGCGCGGCGGCGCTCGAGGAGCGCGGAGCCAACGTCACGCGGATCGCCGTCGCGCGCGCCGAGCCGGGCTGACGATCACGCGCCGCGCTCGCCCCCGTATCCCGTTCCGCGCGCCTCGGCGCGATCTGGTCACCGGAGCGACCACCTCGGCACATCGATAAGTGCAGTTGTTCCGGATGGTTGCAGAGCGGCGTCGGCGCGCGCCCGTCCCCAGGGCGCCTCCGAGCGCGCGAGCGCCGCCGCGAAAAACCGCGGGTTTTCGAGCGCGGTGGCGCGATATGATGGAGCAATGTCCGAGGAGATGTGGCGCTGGGCCGACCCCAATGGCCAGCAGCGGAGGGTTCGCGTCGACGAGCTCCGCGCGGCGCTCGCGGCCGGGATCATCGCCCCCAACACGCCGGTGTGGAAGGCCGGTTGGTCGGCGTGGCAGGCGGCGCACGACGTCCCCGAGCTCACGACGAGCGCGCTCTCGGCCGCCAACGGCGTCATCCCCAACATCCCTCCGCCGCCGCTCGCCGTGGTCGCGGTGCAGCACGAGTTCGAGGCGAAATCGATCCCGCCTCCGGCGGCCGACGAGGTCGAGCCGCCGCCGCCGCCCGCCTACGTGCCGATGCCGGTGCGGCCGGTGAGCGTACCTCCGCCGCCGGCCTCGAGCGCCAAGTCGCTGTCGGCGGCGAGCTCCTCCAAGAAGGTCCCCGCGGCCCCGGCCGCCGGCGCGACGCCCGCCCCCCCGCCCGCCGCGCCGGCCGAGCCCGCGGCCGCGGCGGCGCCCCC
>JAEUKG010001038.1 GCA_016794325.1 Myxococcales bacterium
TTACCGACGGACACATCCACCCACACGGAGGCCCCGATGGACGAGACCCGCGACCTCGACACCTACCTCTACGACCGCGAGAGCAGGCCGCGGCTCGAGCACGCCCCGAGGGCGGAGCGCAGCCGGAAGCTCGGGCGCGACGTCGTGGTGCCGGCGCTCGACGGGCGCCCGCTCGCGGGCACCCTGTTCGAGTCCCCCGGCTCGCGGCGGGTCACCCTCGTCGCCGGAGCCACCGGCGTCAAGCGCGGCTACTACGCGCGCTTCGCCGCCTTCCTCGCCTCGCAGGGCTCGACCACGCTCACCTTCGACTACCGCGGCATCGGCGGCTCGCGCGACGGGCACCCCGCCGAGAGCTCGGCCGCGATGCACGAGTGGGGCGAGCTCGACATCGCGGGCGCCGCTGCGTGGGCCGAGAGCGCGCTCGACGTGCCCCGCGTGTCGGTGGTCACGCACAGCGTCGGCGGCCAGCTCCTCGGCCTCGTCGATCGGCCCGAGCGCATCGAGCGCGTCGTCATGATCGGATCGCAGAGCGGCGAGGTCTGGCTCTGGCCCTCGCTCGCCCGCTGGCGCATGGCCGCGCTGATGTACGGGATGATCCCGGGGGTGACCCGCGCCGTCGGCTACCTGCCGGGCGCGCTCGGCATCGGCGAAGATCTGCCGCCGGGGGTCGCGCTCGAGTGGGCGCGCTGGTGCCGCACCCCCGGCTACCTCGTCGCCGACGGCGGCGACGAGCGGCGACGCGCGTACGCGCGCCTGGACGCCGACGTCCTCGCGTTCGGGTTCGACGACGACCCCTACGCGCCGCCGGCCGCGGTCGACGCGCTCGTCGCGTTCTATCCGAACGCCAACGTCACCCGGCGCCAGGTCTCGCGCGCGGAGGCCCGGGTGGGCCACTTCGGCTTCTTCCGCGAGCGGTTCGCGAGCTCGCTCTGGCGCGAAGCCGCGGCGTTCCTCCAGGCGAAGGCTGGTTGACGCGTGCTCGAATGCGAGCGACGTTCTCCGGCCATGGCCAAAGCGGGAGCGAAGAGGGGCTCGTACCACCACGGCGATCTCGCTCGCGCGCTCGAGGCCGCCGCCATCACCGTCCTCGAGGAGCGGGGGCCCGACGGCCTCACCTTGCGCGAGGTCGCGGCGGCGGTGGGCGTCACCCACGCCGCCGCCTACCGCCACTTCGAGGACAAGACGGCGCTCCTCGCCGCGGTGGCCGAGCAGGGCTTCCGCGCCCTCGCGCTCGGCCTCGCGGCGGCGGTGGATCGCGAGCCGGGCGACGCGCTCGCCCGCTTGCGCGCGTTCGGCGAGGCGTACGTCGCGTTCGCCCTCGACCACCCCGCCCAATACGGCGTCATGTTCGGCCCTCGCCTGAACGAGAGCGGCCGCTTCCCCTCGCTCGAGGACGCCATCGGCGAGGTCGTCACCATCGTCGCCAAGGACATCAAGGCCGGGCAGGCGGCGGGGCGCGTCCGCCCCGGGCGCACCCGCGACATCGGGATGTCGATCTGGATCTTCTCCCACGGCTACGCCGAGCTCGTGCACCGGCGCCGCGTGAAGGTGAAGAATCGCGCCGTCGCCCTCGAGTATTTCCAGACGCTCTTCGCGCCCGTCTTGCGCGGCTTGGAGGCCGAGTGAAGCCCATCGATTTCTATTTCGACTACGCGAGCCCTTGGTCGTACCTCGCCTCCGAGCTGGTCGAGGCGCGCCTCGCGGGGATCGAGGTGCGCTACGTCCCGATCTACATCCGCGGGCTCGAGAGCTTCGCGTCCGGCATGCCGTACGCCGGCGCCAAGCTCGCGTACCTCACCCAGGATCTCCAGCGCTGCGCCGACCACGAGCGCGTCCCGCTCGCGCCGCCGGCGGGCTTCCCGGTCAACGGCCTCCACATGCTGCGCGGCGCCCTCGTCGCCGACGCGCGCGGCAAGCGCGCCGAAGCCCACCGCGCCCTCATGCGCGCCACGTGGGCCGAGGGCGCCGACACCAGCGACCCGAGCGTCGTCTGCGCGATCCTCGCGCGCACGCTGGGCGAGAGCGCGGCCGCGGTGGCGGAGGCGGCCGCGTCGCCCGAGGTGAAGGCCAAGCTCCGCGAGGCCACCGACGCCGCGGTCAAGCTCGGGATCTTCGGGGTGCCGACGTTCGCGGTCGCGAGGGCGGCGGGCGATCCGGAGCTGTTCTGGGGCCACGATCGCATGGACTACGCCGCGCGGGCGGCCCGGCGCGCCTGAGCGCGAGCGGCGGCGGCGACGCCCGATTTCCGGTATGATGAGCGTGTGCGCCTCGTCGTCGGAACGTGCCTGTCGCTCGCGGCGCTGATCGCGCTCGCCGCGTGCGGGCTCGAGCGCATCGGCGGCGGCCCGGCCGCGGGTGGCGGGGCCGACGCGGCGGGCGGAGGCGGCCCGGGCGCCCCCGACGGCGCGGCCCCCGGCGACGCCGGCGCCGACGCGCTCGCGAAGTGTGACCCGCTGGCCTGCGAGGGCAAGCGCTGCGTCGACGGAGCCTGCGGGTACTTCGCGAGCTGCCGCGAGCTCCACAACGACGTGCCGGTCGGCGTCGCCGGCACCGGCGTCCACAAGCTCGGCAAGCCAGGCGCGGTGTTCGACGCGTTCTGCGAGATGACCATCGCCGGCGGCGGATGGACGCTCGCGGGCGAGTCGCACGGCAACCTGAGCAGCACCCCCGACTTCGGGTGGAACGCGGCCTCGGGCTCGCTCTCCGACACGTCGCGCCCCTACTCGCTCGACGTGGTGGGCCGCGGCGTGCCGTTCACCGAGGTCTTGGCGGTGACCGGGCGACGAGACGCGATCGTGATCGCCTACCTCGTCACCCCGCCTCCCGGCTTCCCGAGCGCGCACCGCCGCTCGGGCGCGGGGGCGGTGGCCTCGGTCCTCCTCAACCCTTCGTGCAAGGACGCGACCGGCGATCGCCCCGACATGCTATCCAACATGGGATACTCCGATCGCAAGGACCTGTTCTTCTTCCGCGACAACAAGGACGAAGACACGTTCGGCCTGGAGCCCGACGGCTGGGAGACCAACGACTACGACGACTGCCCCAAGGACGGGAGGATCGCGGGGAAGCAGGGAGCCGTGTTCGTGCGCTGAGCCGAGGCCGCGCTACTTGAGCTTCGCGGTCTCGTTGCAGCCGGCGCCGTTCACCGTCACCGTGCCGTTCGACTCCTTCACCGTCACGAGCGGCGCGTGTTTGGCGTCGGTGTCGGTGGTGACCGCGAGCACGAGCGCCGCCTTGCCGAGGTCGACGAACTGGTGGACCTCGGTGTCCTCCGACGACGCGCAGGCCGAGAAGCACTTCTCCGGCGGGTCCTTGTCGTCGCAGGGGACCATGCCGTCTTTGGTCTCCTTCATCGGGCCGCGGATGTAGATCGTCTCCGACGACCGGACGTGCAGGAGCCCCTGGCCGGTGACCTCCGCCTTGTATTCGCCGCCGCACATCGGGTAGCCGAACGAGCCGAGGGGGACGAAGGCGAGCTTGTCGCCGGGGACGCTCGCGACCAGGAAGCGGACGCCGGTGATCGGCCCGCCGAAGGCGACGACCCACGGCCCCTGGCCCTTGCAGTCGCCGCCGTCGCACACGAGCTTCTTCACCGCCTCGTCGCTCTCGGCCTTCTCGTCGACCGGGTCCGACCACTCCTTGCCGTACGCCGCGGCCATGACGTCCCAGCCCTCCCTCCAGGACTTCACCGCCTTGCCCAGGGCCTCCGTCTTGTCGACGGCGGCGGGGCACTTGGACTTGCCCTCGAGCTTCGCCTGCGCGGCCTTGGTCGGGTTGAGCGCGTTCGACCGCGCGAAGTACAGCGACGCCGAGGCGCCCTCGCCGAGCGACTCCGAGATGAGCCCCTCGTTGTACCAGATCGACGCGAGGAGCTTCTTGTCGCTCGTGCCCCGCGCCGACTTGTCGAGGTCGGCGCGCGCGCCCTTGAAGTCGCGCGCGAGGAGCTTCGCATATCCGCGCTCGGATAGCGCGCGCGGGTCGTCGGGGCGCGCCGTCAAGGCCTCGTCGAAGCCCTTGATCGCGGCGGCGTAGTCCTTGTCGACGGTGGCCTTGCGACCGGCGAGCAGGCCCGCGTTGTAGGCCTTCAGCTTCGCCTTGTCGTCCTCGGTGAGGGGCTTCTTCTCGCGCGAAGGCGGCGCGACCTTCGCCTTCGCTTTGGCCGAAGCCGTCCCCGAGGCCGACGCGCTGGCCGACGCGCTCGTGACGGCGGCCGGCGCCGAGGCGGACGGCGCCGGCTTTCCGTCCTTGTCGGGCGGCGCCTCCTTCGGGCAAGCGACGAGGGTGAGGGCGAGGCCGGCGAGCGCGGCGACGGTGAGGTTTCGGTTCATGGGCGGGGGCGACGATAGGACGTTTCCGCGGGTCGCTCGCCAGAAAAACGCCGGGCCGCTCGCCTCCCTTCCCGCCCGGCCCCGGCCCGCGAGCCGCGCCGTCAGTCGAGGGGGACGACCGTGATCGAGCTCACGCCGCGGAAGTCGGGCGTCGGGCTGTGGCGCAGGAGCGGCACGCCGTCGTTGCCGCGGCGGACGCGGAGCTCGACCTCGTGCGGGCCCGCGCCCGAGAAGTCGACCATCGTCGCGACCGCGCAGCCCTGGCCGTAGTCGTACGACCAGCTCTGGGTCCACCCTCGCACGAGCTCGGTCGCGCCGTCGAAGACGCCGATCTCGCTCGCGCCGGCGGGGGTGGTGTTGGCGAGCCGGTTCACGTTCGCGAAGAGGAGCGCCTTGCCCTTGGTCTTGACCGTCGCCTTGGAGCCCGCCACCGGCTGCCACGCGTTGACGGCCCCGCCGAGGTCGGCGTCGCCGCTGAACGACCACGACTGCAAGTCGGAGGCGGGCGAGAAGAGCAGCGCCGAGATCGCCCCGCCCGCGCGCGCCTTGCCGCCGATCCCCGGCGCGATGCGCGTCGGGCCGACGGCGGTGCGCTGGTCGAGCTGGAAGCTCCAGGGGCCGCTCACCGTCGCGGTGGACACGAGCGTGATCGGGCGGACGCCGTTGGAGTCCTGCACGTGGTACAGGTCGTGACCCGCCAGCGTCTGCGTTCCTGCCATGAGCGCGTACCACGCCGCCGAGACCGAGGACGCCGATTGCGCCTCGACCTCCGGGTAATACGCCGTCACGAGCGCCTTCTGGGGCGTGGCCGACGTCCCCGACACCGTGTGCATGGTGTGCCACTTGTTCTTGTCGGCCGACGTGAGGACCTGCTCGGCCGTCACCTTGGTGGACTCGAGGCCCTCGAACGTCCGCAGCGACTCGAGCCCCACCACGAGCAGCTCCGACTTGTAGTCGAAGACCACGCCGCGACCGAGATCGATCTGCGCGCCCACCTGGGCGGCGCGACCGGCGACCGGAGTGGGCTGGATCTCGCGGAACTCGGTCGCCACGGTGTGCGGCCCGGGGCCGACCTCGATCGTCCCGAGCAGCATCTGGTTCCACCCCTGGTGCCAATAGGTCGAGCCGCGGGTGAGCTCGATGGTCTTGTCGGGATCGCCGTCGACGATCGCGCGCACCATGACGCTGGCGAGGTTCGGCGGGTTCACCTCCGGCGCCGAGGTCGACGCGAAGGGCATCGAGAAGGTGACGAGCAGCGTGCTCTTCGCGAGATCGGTGGAGAAGGTGGCCTCCCCGCCGGGGATCGCGACGTACGAGCCGGACTCGGTCGTCGCGGCGGGGACGACCACCTGCGCCGCGAGGACGCAGCGGACGTCGACCGTCTTCTTCCCGGTGTCGCGCAGCCAGCAGCGCTTGTTCGCGGCGGGCGTCTTCACCGACGCCGTCTTGGCGACGGCGGGGAACGTGAAGGCGCCGTTGGCCGACACCTCGAGGTCCTTGGTCGCGCCGGTGGCCTTCTCGACGTACGCGAGGGTGACCGTGTCGCCCGCCTGGAGGAAGTGCGCCTCGCCGCCGGTGAGCTCCTCCGAGACCGGGGCGTCGGGGCCCGCGTCCTTGGCGGCATCGACCGCGGCGTCGGGCGACGCAGCCTCGCTCGCGCCGTCGGGGGTGGTCGACGCGTCGCCGCCCGCGGGCGCGTCCGAGACGTCGCGGATGCCGACGATGGCGCCGCACGCGACGGTGGTGCCGAAGATCGAGAGCGCCAAGAGGCCGTGGTGGAGCTTCATCTCAGAACCTCCCCTCGACGACCGCGCCCGGGCCGGTGATGCCGACCTTGAGCTGCCCGGTGCGCGTCGACTTCGGGGCCATGAAGAAGAGGGCGGCGCCGCCGGCGACGAGCACGCCCCCGGCGACGAACGACACGGTGGAGATCGTGGCCGCCGAGCTCGCGCTGTCGGCGAGGGCGCGGCCGTCGCCGGTGCAGCGATCGGCCGGGCACTGCGCCTCGGCGTCGCTCCACTTCGAGAACGCGCGGAGCCCGAAGAAGCTCCCCACGCCCACCGCGACGAGCCCCGCGCCGGCGACGCCGAGCGCGACCGGCTTCTGCCAGCGCCGCGGCGGCCCGTCGTCCGCCGGTGGCGGCGGGGGCGGCGGCGTCTCGACCGTGCGCGGCGGCGGCGGCGGCGGCGCGTCCACTCCCTTCGTCTTCTCGAGCGGGGGCACGGTGAGGCGCCCGTGCTCGCCCTTGCCCACCTTGACGGTCCCCCGCCACGTCTCATATCCCGGTGCGGATACGACGACCGAGTGCTCGCCGGGGTCGACGGGGATCTCGCCGTCCCACAGCGCGCGGCCGAGCGGCGTGCCGTCGAGCTTGATCTCCGTCGCGGCGCTCTTGTCGGCGCCGACGAGCGCGACGTAGGGGAGATCCTTCTCGAGGATCGCGGCCCGCTTCTTCGCGAGCTCCTCGCGCGGGGCCTGGCCCGCCGCGCGGGCCGAGGCCGACGCCTCGCGGAACGTCGCCCACGCGGCGGCGATCTTTCCGGTCTTCTCGTAGCAGTCACCCAGGTAGAGCAGCGTGCCCGGCGCCGGGTCGAGCCGCTGGCTCTCGGCGAGCTTGGGGCACGCGGACGCGGCGTCGCCCTGCTTGAGGAGGGCGACGGCTTGATCGAAGAGCGCCTCGGCCACGGCCTTGTCTTGGCCAGGCGCGTCGGCGAAGGCGGTCCCGCTCACGGTCAGCATGGCGGGCAAGGCGAGGAGGCGAAGCGCGGCGAGGGATCGTCGGTTCATGGGCTCGGGTATCGCAAGGGCCATGCCGCCGCGTGCGGCCTGGAAACGTCGTGGATTCGTGGGGTTGCGGTGTTCGGGCGTGTGCGACTGAGCGACGGTGCGCGCGCGCGCACAACCGTCACTTGCGGGGTCCGAAGTCGACGAAATCGGCCGCGACCTTGGTCGACGGGGCCGCGGACGGGCTCGGCTGCGGCCTCGCGTCGCGCGGCGAGGTGCGCGCCTGAGGTGCGGCCGGCGTGGGGGGCGCGTCGCGGCGCTCCGCCGTCCCCGTGGCCACGGCCGCCGACGCGCTCGCGGGCGCAGGGGGCGGCGCGACGGTGGGGGGCGGCGCGGCGACCGCCGCCGGCTCACCGGCGCGCGGCGACGAAGCGGCCGTCGCGGCGAGCGGATCCGCCGCCGCTGGGGCTCGACGCAGCGCCGCCGCACCGGCCGCGACCAGGCCCAGCGCGGCGACGGACGCGACGGCGATCGCGACGAAGGGGCGCTTCCTGGGCGCGGGCGCGGCGAGGGTCACGTCCGCGGCCGACGGCTCCACCGTCGAGCGCGCCGGCGCTGGGAGATCGGGGATGGTGAGATCGCGGAGCGACGCCCGGTCGAGGGCGCGGAGCCGCGCGGCGAGCTCGCTCGCGCTCTGGATGCGCTGCTCCCGGTCCTTGACCAGGCACCCCATCACGACCTCTTCGAGCTCACGGCCGATCGACGGGCGCCGGTCGCGGAGCGGCGTCGGCGGGTCGGCGGCGATGCGAGTGAGCAGCCCCGCCGGCGTGAAGGCCTCGTACGGGAGCCGGCCCGAGAGCATCTCGTAGAGAACCACCCCGAGCGACCAGATGTCGGTGCGGGCGTCGACGTCGTGGGCCTCGCGGAGCTGCTCGGGCGACATGTATTTCGGCGATCCGAGGATCGCCGCCGTCTCGGTCAACGTCACCTGCGTCCCCTCGGCCTTGGCGATGCCGAAGTCGGCGACCTTGAGCATGTCGGCGCCGTCGTTCCCGCGCGCGATCATGAGGTTGGCGGGCTTGATGTCGCGGTGCACGATGCCGCGCGCGTGGGCCTCCTCGAGGGCCTCGCACGCCTGGAGGGTGAGCTCGATGGCGCGCGCCGGGTCGAGCGGACCGTCGGCGAGCAGGCCCCGGAGCGTCGGCCCGTCGACGTGCTCCATGACGATGTAGCGACCGCTCACCGGGTCTTCGCCCGTGTCGATCACGCGGACGACGTGGGGGCTCCTCAGCTTGGCGACGACCCGGGCCTCGCGCCGCATCCGCTCGAGGGCCCGCTCCGACTCGCGGCCGGGCCGGACGACCTTGATCGCGACTCGCCGCTGGAGCTCGTCTTGGACCGCCTTGAAGACGCACGCGCTGCCCCCCTCCCCCAGCACCGACTCGATGCGGTACCGCCCGGCGATCGGATCCGGGAGGGTGCGCGTGAGCGAGGACACCGATTGATTTTATCGCCTCCACGACGCGAGGACGAGGGGGATTGTCGCTACTTTCGCGGCCCGAACGGGGCGAGCGTGTCGGCGGGCTCGGGCGCGCGCGCGGAGGCGCTCGCGCGCACAGCGGTGATCGTCGGCTTCGCAGCGACGGTCGGCGCCGGTCCCGTCCGGGCCGTCGGCGCCGGTCCCACGGTCGACGCAGCGGAGGTGGAGGTAGGTGGAGGAGCGGCGATGAGGGTCCCTGTGGGGGGCGCCGGGACGAGCTCGGCCGTCGCGCCGCTCTTCTCCCCGCGCGCGGGGGACGGGGCGACGGCGACGCTCGGGCGCGGCTTGGGCTCGCCGCTCTTCGAGAGCATTCCGATCGTGATCGCCGCAAGGACGCCGACGAGCAGCGAGACGACGCCGACGACGATCGGCAGCGTCCGGCGGCTGGGCGAAGCGACGCTCGCGGGCACCGGGGTCTCGACCGACCGCAGGTGCACCGCCGCCGCGCCGTCGAGGGTCATGCTCTCGCCCGAGATCGGCGTCCGCGGCGCGGCGGTGCGGGCGGAGCTCGGCGACAGACGCGGCTCCGACTCGAGCGCCGGCGACGACGACGTGCCGAGGATGCGGTGCACCCGCGCCGCGCTCTCGTAGCCGGACTGGCAGTGGGGCGCGAGCGCGTCGACGAGCTGCCCGAGCGCGCGGTAGCGCTCCGCCGGGTCCTTCTCGAGCGCGCGGAGGATCGCGGCCGAGAGCGCCGGGGGGATGTCGGCGCGGAGCTCGTGCGGGGGCACCGGGGCGTCGGTGAGGATCGACGAGCAGAGCTCGAGGAGCGTGTCGCGGACGAAGGCGGTGCGGCCGGTGAGGAGCTCGTAGAGGATCATGCCGAGCGCCCAGATGTCGGAGCGGCGGTCGACCTCCTTGGAGGAGCGGATCTGCTCGGGGGCCATGTACACCGGCGTGCCCATCATCGCGCTCGTCTTCGTGAGCGCGAGCGCGGGCTCGTCGGCCTCGAGGAGCTTCGAGATGCCGAAGTCGAGCACCTTGACGCAGGGGGTGCCGTCGGCGCGCCGGGTGAGGAAGAGGTTCGCGGGCTTGAGGTCGCGGTGGACGATGCCGAGGGCGTGGGCCTCGGCCACGGCCTCGCACGCCTGCAGCACGTAGGTGACGGCCTGCTCCACCGGCAGGGGCCCCTGCTCCTGGAGGACGACGTCGAGGTCGCGCCCCTCGAGGTACTCCATCACGATGTAGGGCGAGCCCGTCTCCGCCGTGCCCACGTCGAGCACCTTGGCGACGTGCTCGCTGCGCAGCCGCACCGCGGCCTTGGCCTCGCGCATGAAGCGGCCGAAGTCGGCTTCTTTGGGCGCGTCTTTCGGCAACATGAACTTGAGGGCGACGCGCTGGTCGAGCTGCTGGTGGATGGCCGCGACGACGATGCCCATCCCCCCCTGCGCGAGCACGCGCTCCACTCGGTACTTGCCGGCGAGGATCTCCCCTTCGCGGATCGGAGCGGTCATGCCGAGGGTCCAACGCAAGGTCGGTGCCTGGGCAAACTCCTTGCTCCATCCCCCCGCGTGCCCCCGATTTCCCGGCTCGAACGCCATCCCGACCGCGCGCTTCACCCCCGCCGCCGCTGTGCGCGCGCGCACAGCCCGCACACCAAATCGGCCCGGTGGGCTATCGTGAGGCTCCGCCCGACATGAGCGACGAGACGCAAACCGAGCCCGGACGGGTCACCCACGGCGAGGCGCTGGAGGCCTCGGGCCCCCTCGCCCTGATGATCGCTTGGTCGCGCGAGGCGCCGGCGCGGACCGGAGAGCTGTGCGTGGTCCCGCGCGGCTCCAAGGGGGCGATCGTGGGCCGCGGCCCGGCGCGGCCCGACGACCCCGCCCCTCGCCTCAGCTTCGGGCCCCGCCGATTGGGATCGCCGAGCGCTCCCCTCGGCAACCAGTCGCTCTCGCGCGTGCAGTTCCACGTCTACGCGACCGACGAGCAGCTCCGCGTCGTCCGCGTCGGCAAGGCGCCGCTCGTCGTCGACGGCGTGGAGACCCAGGAGCACGTCCTGTCGGAGGGCGAGGTGTGCCTCGCCGGCGCCGAGGTCGCGTTCGCGTGCGTGCGCGCGGTGTCGCCGGGCGGGCCCACCGGCTTCGCCGCCAACGGCCCCGACGAGCACGGCATCGTCGGCGAGAGCGGCCTCGTGTGGGCGCTGCGCGACGAGCTCGTGTTCTACGCCGCGCGCGACGCCCACGTCCTCATCCAGGGTCCGAGCGGCGCGGGCAAGGAGCTCTGCGCGCGGGCCCTCCACGCGATGAGCGCGCGCGCGCGCGGGCCCTTCGTCGCCCGCAACGCCGCGACGCTCCCCGCGGGGATCATCGACGCCGAGCTCTTCGGCAACGCCAAGAACTACCCGAACGCCGGGATGCGCGAGCGCGCCGGCCTCGTCGGCGAGGCCGACGGGGGCACGCTCTTCCTCGACGAGCTCGGCGAGCTGCCCGAGGCCCAGCAGTCGCACCTCCTGCGGGTGCTCGACGAGGGCGAATACCACCGGCTCGGCGAGGATCGCCCCCGCAAGGCGAGCGTGCGCCTCCTCGCCGCCACCAACCGCGCCACCGCCGCCCTCAAGCACGACCTCGTCGCCCGCTTCAAGCTCCGACTATCCCTCCCGGGATTGAACGAGCGCCGGGAGGACGTGCCCCTCCTCGCCCGCCACCTCCTGAAGTCGCTCGCGGAGCGGGACGAGGGGGTGCGCGCTCGCTTCTTCGAGGGCGGCGAGCCGCGGGTGGAGCCGAGCCTCGTCGCCGCGCTCGTCGCCCACGAATACACGACCCACGTGCGCGAGCTCGAGAGCCTCCTCTTGGCGTCGATGGCCACGAGCAAGGGCGGCTGGCTGGGCCTCACCCGCGCGGTGTCGGAGCGCCTCGCGCCCGCCCACGCCGACACCTCCGACGTCGGCAAGGAGCAGATCGAGGCCGCGCTCAAGCGCACGTCGGGCAACGTGTCGCTCGCGTGGAAGCTCCTCGGGCTGTCGAGCCGCGACGCGCTGAACCGACTCATCAAGAAGCACGGCGTCGTCGTGCGCCGGAGCTGACGCGCGCCCCCCTCAGTCGCGGTAGAGGAGGAGCTGCTCGATCACGCCGTCGGTGCGGCGGTAGAGGAGCCCTCGCACCTTGCGCGACTCGAACACGAACGTGATCCGCGTCACCTCGAGGCCGCCGCGCTCGGCCGGCGGATCGGCGGTCACGCTCTTCGGCGCGCCGAGCGCGGCGAGCCTCGCCTTGGCCTCGGCGAGGCGCGCGGGGGTGAGGTACTCCGAGAACTCGGCGCCGAGCTTGGCGCGGTCGACCACGCCCGTCGCCAGCTGGCGGACGAGCTCGGCCGCCGCGTCCTTCGCCGCCGGCCCCCGGACCTTGGGGACGACGCGAGACTCGGCGAGGACGAGCCCGAGGATGGCGGAGTGCACGTCGCCGGGGCTGCCGTGGTCGCTCGCGACGAGGAGGATCACCGCCGATTTCGTCCGCGGGATCACCGTGTTGAACGACAGGTACCCGCTGACGGCGCCGCCGTGGGCGAGCACCGTCTCTCCCCCGACCTTGCGGACGCCGAGGCCGCAGCCGTAGTCGGTGCTGCGACCGTCGGCGAGCGAGCGCGCCGTCGTGAGGCGCCTCATCGACGCCTCGGACAGGAGCTTGCCGCCGGCGAGGGCGAGGTCCCAGCGCGCGAGATCGCTCGCGCTCGAGAACAGGTCCCCGGCGCCGTGGAGCCACCCTTCTGCCTCGCTCGTCGCGCGCTCGGAGGCGCCGAGGAAGAAGCTCGTGTGCCCGGCGGCGCGGTCGGGCAGGCTCCGCGGATCGGTGGTCGTGCTCGTCATCCCCAGCGGCGCGAAGAATCGCTCCTGGAGGAGCGCGCCGAAGGGGCGCCCGCTCGCGCGCTCGGCGACGCGGCCGAGCATCACGAAGCCGGTGTTGCTGTAGGAGAAGCGCGTGCGCGGCTCGAAGTCGAGCGCGCCCTTGGTGTAGCGGGCGACGAGGTCGTCGGGGGCGATCGGCGCGCGCATCCGCTGGTCGACGAAGTCGAGCGGGTAGTAGTCGGGGTACCCCGACAGGTGGGCCCCGAGGTCGTCGAGGGTCACGTCCGCGGCGCGGGTGGCCGCGGGGAAATACTTGCTGACGCGGTCGTCGAGCGAGAGCTTGCCCTCGTCGGCGAGCGAGAGCACGGCCGCGCAGGTGAACTGCTTGGTGACCGAGCCGATGCCGAACGGAGTGCCCTCGGTGACGGGCGCGCCGCCGGCGGTCTTGCCGTAGCCGCGGGCGAGCACGGTGCGCCCCTCGCGCACGACGACGAGGGCGGCGGCTTCGAGGTCCTGGGCCGCGACCTGGCCCGCCACGTAGGCGTCGATGGCGGCGGGGTCGAACGAGGTCGGCGGCGGGGGCGGCACCGGCCGCGCGCTCGAGGAGTGCGCCGGCGGAGGCCGCGGAGGCTGAGGGCGCCCGCACGCGGCGACGAGGGTGGCGGCGAGGAGAGCGAGCGAGCGACGCATGGGGGACCCCTACCACGATCGCGCCGGGCGTGGACGGGCGCGAGCGCGTCACCAGCCTTCGAGGTGTCTCGTGAGCTTCGCGCGGTGGGATCTCGCGTCTCGGCCCTTGGGCCGGGTGAGCGCCTGGAACCCGCCGGCGGCGACGATCGAGCGGAGGTACGACAGGAAGCCCGTCGGCTTCACGTTCCGAGACGCCACGTCGGCGTCGACGCGCCGATCGCTCGCGAGCGCGAGCAAGAGCGGTCGCTCGTCCGGTTCCTCGCCGTCGGGGTCGTATTTGCGCAGAGGATCGGGCGCGAGGTAGAGCGACGGTCGAGGGCGCGCGCTCTTCGGCAGCTTGGCGTGTCGAGCCGTCGCGGAGTCGAGCCAGCGCGCGGCCTCGGCGAGCGAGACGACGACGAGCGGATCGCACCGACCGAGCTCGGGGAGCGAGCTCTCTTCGGCGTCCACGTCTTCGCGCAGGTCGACGGACGCGAACCGCTCCCAGAAGGCGCGCAAGGACCAGGGGAGGAGCACGCCGTGCTTCCGCTCGAAGGCATCCAGCGACTTCTTCGCCGTCTTCGACGCGCGCACGATCGGCGACCTCGCCGCGAACCCGTAGCCGTGCTCCCTCAGCGCGGACACGATGCGCCGGAGATCGGCCTCGAAGCCGTCGAGCCACGCGGCGGGCGGGGGCGCCGAAGCGGAGGCCGGCTCGGCGGCGCGCCGCGGAGCGCGGGCTGCCCCCCCTCGACCGGCGCCTCTTTGCGGCGCGGGCGCGTCGGCGGCCGCGGCCGCGGCGGCCCGCGCGTGCATCGCCCCGAGCATCCGGCGCGCCGCCTCGGCGACGTCGACGCGCCGGTCGCGCGCCGCCGCGAGCCCGAGGCGAATCCACGTCGGATCGTCCTTGGGGAACCGCCGGAGCTCGATGGCGTCGGCCACCGCCGAGAAGCACGTCGCGCGCTCGAAGCGCGACGCGCTCTTGTCGGCGGCGAGGTCGGCGAGCGCGCGCGTCGCCTCCGCGGCTCCGAGGCGCGCCGCCGCGCCGATCGCCGCCGCCCGCACCTCCTGGCTCTTCCCGCCCCGATCGAGATAGGCGACGAGGGCGCGGAGGGCCGCCTCGCTCCCGCCCTGGTAGAGCCAGGCCGCGGCGCGCTCCTGCGCCGGGTGGCCGTCTTCGACGACGACCGCGGCGAGGGCGCGGAGCGTCTTCGGGTCCCCCAGCGTCTCGAGCGCGAGGAGCTCGCGGACCTGGTAGCGGAGCGACCGGTAGTCGAGCCGCTTCGCCAGCAACGGCGAGAGCGCCGCCGCCCTCCGCCCGGCGGGGATCGCCGCGACCACCTTCGCGGCGTCGACGCCGGCGAGGCTCCGCGCCGCGTCGAGGGCGAACACGTCGTCGAGGGGGAGGTGGTGCGCCACCTCCCAGAGCACCTGGGTCACCTGGTTGCCGGCGAGCTCGTCGAGCTCGGAGCTCGTGAAGGTCTCGGCGGCGAGCGCCCGAGCGACCGGCGCCGCGGCGGCCGGGCTGACCTCCGCGACGATGCGGATCGCGTTGGCGGCGAGCCAAGGATCGCCGGCGGCGAGGGCGCGCGACAGATCCTTCGGGGTCTTCCACCGGTCGAGCGCGACGCGCTGCTCGCCGCCCTCCCACCACCAGATGCGGAGCTTCTTCAGCGCCGCGAAGGCGGCGGCGGGCGGGATCGCTCCGAGGGCGTCCATCGCTGGCTTCAGGTTCGCCATGGGTCGATCCAACCACGGAACGCCCCGGCGGAGGCGATCAACCGCGGGCGGCGCCGGCCCTCCGTCCGGTCAGAGCGTCCCCGCGCCGAGGCCGAGCCCGAGCGCTTTCGTGTAGGATACACCCACCTGGAAGCGGCCGTCGCGAGCCACCACCGTCCACAGGCCCACGCCCAGGCCCGGCAGCACGAAGGCGTTCGGGTAGAGGTTCACGTGCACGAAGTAGTCGGGCACGTCGGCCACCGCGACCGAGGCGAGGAGCGACTCGTTCCGGTCGATGAAGAGCGCGGCCGCGGGCTTGGCGGCCACGGTGTTCGAGACGACGTCCGCCGCCGAGTTCTCGAAGCGGCTGATCTTGCCTCCGGCCGCGAGGGAGACCGAGTACTCGTCGCCGATCTTGTACGAGAGGCCGCCGAGCGACGAGAAGCCCTCGTAGCCGAAGAGGCGCAGGCGAGGCACGAACGGGACCGGGATCTTGAGGGCGTAGTAGCTCCCCACGTTGTGGAGATCGCCCCTCGGGTAGGTCATCGATGGCTGCAGCGACCAGTCCGACAGGATCAGGTAACGGCTGAAGAGGGTGCGCACCTGGGGGATCGAGAAGAGGAGCATCCCCGCCACGTCGAAGAGGTAGAGGTCGGCGAGGCAGTCGGTGTTCACGCCGCGGACGTCGTGGTTCTCGAGGGTCTCGTTGAGGAAGCCGGCGCTCACGAGCGTGGCCGCGGAGAAGCCGATCGCGAGGGGCGTCGGGACGTCGTGCTCCTCGAACCACTCGCGGAGCATCGCGAACGACTGGCCGCCGCCGATGAGGTGGAGGCCGTAGTTCGGCGCCCAGCGCGCGCTCGCCGTCGTCCAGCCGACCGGGAAGACCTCCTCTTTCAGGAACTTCCCCCAGCCTTGGTGGCCGATCGCCCCGAAGGGATCGCCCAGGTTGTCGACGACGTTGCCCCCGTTGAGGACGTAGTCGTGCGCGTAGGGAGAGCGCCGCTCGGGCCGGAGCTGCAGCACGTCGAAGCCGCGGTTCACGAAGACGTAGAGCGGGTTGTAGAGGGCCTGCGAGCCGTAGTCGTAGCCCTTGTAGAAGTCGCGCT
>JAEUKG010001291.1 GCA_016794325.1 Myxococcales bacterium
TCCTCGGCACCGACCAGAAGCGCCTCGACGTGCACGTCGACACCTTCTCGTACGACATCGGCATCGCCGGCCTCTTCGCGGTCGGCCTCGGCGCGCTGTTCTTCAACGTGTTCGTGGGGCTCGTGCTCATCGCCGCCGCGCCCGTGCTCGCCATCGTCTTCAAGGACAAGGTCGACGCCGAATACAAGAAGCGGGCGAAGGAGATGGCGCCGGACGTCGTCCGCCAGGCCGCGGCCAAGATCGGCCCGAAGCTCGACGAGATGATCGAGGACTTCGCCCAGAAGCTCGACGCCTGGGTGGTGAGCGCCGGCGAGGAGCTCCACCGCGAGGTGCTCGAGGTGCTGAACGCCACCAAGGACGCCCGCGAGAAGGGCGGCAAGGACGAGGCGGAGATGAAGAGCGATCTCGACACCCTCGAGGCCACGCTCGGCAAGACCAAGACGCGCATCGAGGAGCTCCGGGCCGCCCTCTGGGCCCCGAAGGAGAAGGTCCGCATCGCTGATGGTGGTGTGCCGAGCACGGCGACGCCCGAGGCGGCCCCTCCGGCCTGAGGCCGGGCGCTACTCCTTCTTCACGAAGACGCGCTGCTCGCCGACCTTGAGGACGGCGACGCGCTCGGGATCGACGCCGTGCCGGAGCACGGCCTCGCGGAGCTGCCGCGGGGCCTCTCCCACGGCGTCGCGTCCGTTGAAGAACGTGTCGTAGTGGACGGGGACCATGGCCTTCGCGCCGAGGTCCACGAACCCCTGCACCGCCTCCGCCGGGTCGACGTGCCAGGTGCGCATGAAGTCGTGGGGCTCGATCGGACCGATCGGCACGAGCGCGACGTCGATGGTGGGGAAGCGCTCGCGGGTGCGGCTGAAGTGGTCGTCGTAGGCGGTGTCGCCGCCGAAATACACGGTGAGGCCGTGGTACTGCACGACGTAGCCCGTGTATCCCTCACGCATCCACTCGAAGTCGGCCCCGAAGCGGAAGCCGGTGTGCTGCACCGGCACCGCGGTGACGCGGACGCCGCCGCGCTCCCACGACTGCCAGGGCATGAGCTCCGAGGCGTCGAAGGAGTAGCTCGGCAGGTAGGCGAGGCCGCCCCACGGCATGAGCAGGTGCCCGACCTTCTTCTCGACGAGGTCGAGCGACCCGTACGACAGGTGATCGGGGTGGAGGTGGGACACCAGCGCGAAGTCGAGCCGCGGCAGCTCCTCGGGGGTGAGGCCGGGCTCGACGGAGCGGCGGACGACCATCCCGACCGTGTTGGTGAACACGGGATCGGTGAGGAACACCTTGTCGTCCATCTGCACGAGCGCGGTGGCGTGGCCGACCCAGGTGACGGCGAGGCGGGCGTCCTTGCGCACGACGACGGCCGGGTGCGCGACCTTGGCGGGCGCGCCGAAGAGGGCGGCGCAGCCGAGGGGGGCGAACGCGACGAGGGAGGCGAGGACGAAGCGGCGCATCAGAAATACCGGAAGCGGAAGGTGAGCATGAAGGGGGCGAGATCGGAGAACGGCGCGACCGTCGCGACGAGGCCGACCGCGCCCGCGAAGCCGTGGAGCCCGACGTCGAGCGCGCCCGAGGCGCGGCCCGGGCCCGGCTGGAGCGAGGTGCCGAGGGACGCGGAGAGGTACTCCCCGCGCGCGACGAGCCCGTAGTACGCGCGGAGGCCCGGCCGCAGGGTCAAGCTCCAGTCGGGCTGGGCGAAGAGCTCGGGCGCGGCGTAGACCTCGATGGAGCCCGACTGGCGCGCCATCGGATCGACGACGAGGAAGCGCCACGGGCTCGCGCGGCGGTGGAGGCCGAAGGAGTAGAGGAGCGGCGTCACCTGCCAGCCGAGGCCGACGAGCGCGCCGTGGGTGCCGACCGCGAGCTCCCCGCTCGGGACGAGCTGCGCCGCCATCCACAGGAGGGTGGGGCGCTCGCGGGTCATCGGGCGCTCGTCCCCCCCGTCGGCGCGCGCGGCGCGCGGCGTCGCGACGCTGAAGGCCACGAGCGCGACCGCGAGCCCGAGGCGCCTCACGCGAGCCCCACGAGATCGGCGAAGCCGGCCCGGCCCATCGCGAGGAGCGCCTCGCCCCGCGCGCGGAACCGGCGGAAGCTCTTCTTCGGCGGCGGCCCGGCGGGGTCGCGCCGCATCTCGACGTCGGTGAGGCGGGTCACGGTGAAGCGGAGCGCCGCGTAGCGCGCCTCGTCGTAGAGGCCAGCCGCCTCCGGCCCCGTGAGCGCGCGCTCGCGCTGGTAGCCGGCGACGAGCGCGCGCGCGAGCGCCGGCTCGAACGCGTCGCCGTAGGTCCACGCGAGGAGCGCGACCGCGAGGTCGTAGGTGAAGGTGCCGGTGGCCGCGCTCTCGAAGTCGAGCACGGCCGCGAGCTCGCCTCCCTGCCAGAGGACGTTGTCGCGGAACACGTCCGCGTGCACCACGCCGGACGGCAGCGGCGCGCGCGCGGCCGCGATCGCGGCGAGCTCGGCGCCGAGCGCGGGGGCGAGGGCGGCGAGCTCGGCGTCGCGCGCCTTCGCGATCGTGGCCACGCGTTCGGCGAGCGGGCCGGGATCGAAGCGGCTCGGGTGAGGCTCGGCGCCGGCCGCCGCGTCGTGCAGCCGCGCGAGCTCGCGCCCGAGGGCCTCGGTGTGCGCGGGGGTGACGGCGCGCTGGCACACCATCGCGCCCTCGACGAACGGAAAGACCGCGCACGGCTTGCCGCGCGCCTCGACGACGAGCTCGCCGCGTCGCGTCGCGAGCGGGCGCGGCGTGCGCGCGCCGCGCCGCGCGAGGTGCTCGAGCAGGCGCGCCTCGCGGAGGGCTCCGCCGTGGTCCTGCTCTTCGTAGACGCGCAAGAACGCGCGCGCTCCGCCGGCGAGGTGCACGACGAAGCTCGAGTT
>JAEUKG010001059.1 GCA_016794325.1 Myxococcales bacterium
CACGCCGCGTTGCACACCGGCAGGTAGATCCGCTCCGCGCGGCCTCCTTCGGCCGTGACGTCGACCGCCGGGTGCACGACCTCGGAGCGCTTGGTGCGCTCCCCCGAGACCTTCACCACCGGGCGGACGACCACGAAGCGCGCCTCGCCGCAGCGCGATCCCGGGGGATCGGGCGGGCGCTCGGTGGGGATGGGGACGGCGGCGTCGGTGGTGATGGGGACGAGCGGCGCGAAGAGCTTGAGCGGCCCGGTGAGCGGCGGCGCGGGCGCGCTCGTGTCCGCGGACGGGGTCGGCTCGGCCGACGCGACCGCGACCGGCGCAGCGTCGGCCGCCGCCGGGCGCGGCGCGTCTCTTCCCTCGGGGCACCCGAGGAGGAGCGCGCCCGCGAGCAGCGACGCGCCGAGGGCTCGGTTCGAGGTGGTCACACCGGGATGATGCCGCGTTTCTTCGCCGGGCGCTCGGTCTGCTTGTGGCGCGAGAGCTCGAGCCCGAGCCAGATCACCTTGCGGGTGTCGCGGGGGTCGATGACGTCGTCCACCAGGCCCCAGCCCGCCACCTTGAAGATGTCGATGTTCTTCTGGATCTGCTCGACGATCCCCTTCTTCACCTCGGGGGGCGGATCCATGCCGCCGAAGAGCTTTCGGGCCGCGATGCCGACCATGCCCTCGGCGCCCATGACCGAGATCTCGCCGGTGGGCCACGACACGATGAGGTCGGGCTCGTACGCGCGGCCGCACATCACGTAGTAGCCGGCGCCGTAGGCCTTGCGGACGACGACCGAGATCTTCGGCACCGTGGCCGCGCTCATGACGTGGAGCATCTTGGCGCCGTGGCGGATGATGCCCGCGTGCTCCACCTTGCTGCCGACCATGAAGCCCGGCACGTCCTGGAGGAAGACCAGCGGCACGTTGAAGGCGTCGCAGATCTGCATGAACCGCGCGGCTTTGTCGGCGGAGTCGACGTCGAGGATGCCGCCGAGGTAGTTCGGCTGGTTGGCGACGATGCCCACCGGGCGCCCGCCGATGCGGGCGAGGCAGGTGATGATGCTCCGCGCCCAACGCGGCTTGATGTCGAGGATGTCGCCGTGGTCGACGATCGATCGAATCAGCTTGTACATGTCGTACGGCTTGCGCGTCGACTCCGGGAGGAGATCGAGGAGCGACTCGTCGCGGCGGGAGATCGGATCGGTGATCGGAAGCTCCGGCGGCGCCTCGTCGCAGTTCGACGGGAAGAACGAGAGGTACTTCTTGGTCGCCTCGACGCACGCGTCGTCGCTCTCGAACTCGCCGTCGCCGACGCCGCTCGTCTCGCAGTGGATCTTCGACCCGCCGAGCTCCTGCTCGGCGATGTCCTGCCCCGTCACCGCCTTCACGAGGGCGGGCCCGCCGAGGGCGAGGCTGCCGACGTTCTTCACCATCGGCACGTAGTCGGCGAGGCCCGGGATGTACGCGGTGCCCGCGGCGCCGGGGCCGACCATCGCCGCGACCTGGGGCACGACGCCGCTCATCACGACCTGCTCGCGGAAGAGGTGCCCGGAGCCGGCGAAGAGCGAGATCATGTCGGGGTGGCTCGAGCCGGGGTCGATGCGCGCGCCGCCGGAGTCCACGAACCACACCATCGGCCACCGGCCCTTGAGGGCCATCGCCCGGAGGCGCGTGACCTTCTCCTCGCCGGTGTAGCCGATGCTGCCGCCCTTCACGGTGAAGTCGTAGGCGGCGGCGCAGACCATGCGCCCGTCCACCTTCCCGAAGCCGCAGACGACGGCGTCGGCCGCCGGCTTGTCGCTGCCGTCGGGGCCCGCGGCCATCCCCATCTGGGTGCCGTGCATGCCGACCTCGAGGAACGCGCCGTCGTCGAAGAACCGCGCCATGCGCTCGCGCGCCGAGAGCTTGCCGCGCTCGTGCTGCTTCTTCACCTTGTCGGCGCCGCCCATCTCCCGGACGATCGACCGCTTCTTCTCGAGCTCTTCGACGAGCTCACGCATGCTCGGCATGACCCTACCTACCCTTCCACTGTGGGGTGCGCTTCTCCAAGAACGCCATCAGGCCCTCGCGGGCGTCGTCGGTGGCGAGGCACTCGCCGAGCCGGCCGCGCAGGACCGGGAGCGACTCCTCGAGCGCGACCCCGTCCTGCTCGGCGAACGCCCGCAGGCCGAGGGCGATCGTGATCGGGCTCTTGTCGGCGATCTTCTGGGCGATCGCGAGGGCGGCGCCGTCGAGCTCCGCGGGCGCGACCACCTGGTTGACGAGGCCGACCGCCTTCGCCTCCTCGGCCGACAGGCGCTCGCCGAAGAGCATCATCTCCATCAGGCGCCGCCGCGGCACGACGCGGGCGAGCACCGCCATGATCATCATCGGGAAGAGCCCCACGTTGACCTCGGGGGTGCCGAGCTGGGCCTCGCTCGACGCGACGGCGAAGGTGGACGCGGCGACGAGGCCGAGGCCGCCGCCCATCGCCGCGCCGTTGACCTTGGCGACGATGGGTTTGTCGCTGCGCACCATCGCGAGCAGGAGGTCGGCGTAGTCCCCCTTGGGAGGGAGCTCCGGGCCGTCGGCGCCGCCGGTCATCTGCGCGAAGTCGCCGCCGGAGCAGAAGGCCTTGCCCTCCCCGGTGATCAGGATCGAGCGGACGAGCGGCGCCTCGCGGGCGTCCTCGATCGCGTAGAGCAGCTCGTTGACCATCTGCGGCCCGATCGCGTTGCGGCGCTCGGGGTAGTGGAGCGTGATCGCGCAGACGCCGTGCTCCATGTAGTTTACACGAATCTTGGCGTAGCTCCGCGTCGGGGGCAGCGTCATCGACATCGCTCGTTCCTTCCCGTCGTTCTCAGGCGGTGGCGACCGGGGCGGCGGCGGCGACCGCGCCGGGCTTGATCAGGTCGAGGCCGAGGATCTGCTTGGCCTGCTCGACGGTCGCGATCTTGCGGCCGGTGTCCCGGACCATCCGCGCGCAGACCTCGACGAGGTCCGCGTTGGACTTCGCCATCTCGCCGTTCGGCAGGTACAGGTTGTCCTCAAGGCCGGCGCGGATGTTCCCGCCGAGCACGAGCGCGGTGGCGATCATGCGCCAGCCGCACTTGGAGATGCCGATGACCTCCCACTCGCTCCCCGGCGGGACGAGCTTGGCCTGGAGCTGCAGCGTCTCCACCGTCGGCGGGGCGCCGCCGAGCACGTTCACGATGAACGAGAACTGGAGGGGCTTCTTGAGGAGCCCCATGTCGACGAGCGGCCAGATCCCGGCGGTGTGGCCGATGTCGAAGCACTCGAGCTCCGGCTTCACCCCCGCCTCGTTCATCGCGGTGAGGAGCTTGATGATCTTCGTGTAGGTGTTCGGGAACACCATGTCGAAGACGAACGCCTTCCGGTTCTCGGAGTACTTCGCGTAGTTCATCGTGCCCATGTTGAGGGCGGCGATGTGGGGCCGGTGCTCCTTGATCGTCGTGACCTGCTCGCTCACGTCGTCGGTGATCGTGCCCGTCGAGAAGTTGAGGAGGATCGGGCAGCGCTTCTCGACCTCCTCCTTGATGCGGCCGAAGACCTTGGGATCCATCGTCGGCGTGCCGTCGTCCTGCCGCGCGTGGATGTGGGCGACGGCGGCGCCGGCCTCGTAGGCGCGGCGGCACTCCTCGCCGATCTCGGCGGGGGTGTAGGGGATGCCGGGGCACTGCTTGCGGTTCGCGAGCACACCGGTGACGGCGCAGGTGATGACGGTGAGATCGGGATCACGCTTCTCGGACATGGCATTCCCCTTTTCGTGTTCAGTCTTGGAGCCGGGAGCGCGACGGGCGCTCGTCGGCCGCCGCTTCGCGAGGCCGCTCCGCCTCGATGTCGCGCCGGATGATGGTCTTGGCCTTCTTGGTGAGCTTCGCGAGGATGCGGAGGAGGTCGCGCACCTCGTCCTTGGTCAGGCTCGAAAGCGCCTGGCGGAACACCTCCATCGGCTCGACCGGGATCTCGCGGGCGAGCTCGGCGCCCTTGTCGGTCAGCCGGATCTTCACGACCCGGCGGTCCTCCTTCGACCGCTCGCGCACGACGAGGCCCTCGCGCTCCATGCGGTCGATGATCCCGGTGACCGTCGAGTTCTGCGCCCGGATCCGCTCCGAGAGCTCCGAGAGCGACAGGTCCTCGATCGACTCGAGCAGCTTCACCACCGTGAGCTGGGGGCCGGTGAGCGAGGCTCGCCGGGCGAGCTCCTTCGTGAGGCGCCGGCTCTCGGTGTAGAGGTAGACGATGGTCTCGATGACCTGATCGACGTCGTTCTTGATGTCCGGCTCGAGCGGCGTCACGCGCCCTCCAGGGGTGGTCGGCCTGCCGCGTCGCTCGGCCATCGAGCGCGTCCAGGAGCGGCAAGTAGTTCGTACGCGAAATATTAGTCAGGGAAAGTTTCTGGTCAACGGTTTTCGGCGGTTCGGGTACGATGAAGGCGTGTCGGGGAAGGTCCTAATCACCGCACGCCTCACCCTCGAGCCGGTGACGCTGGAGGTCGTGGAGGCGGTGTTCACCGAGGATCGCAGCCGGGTCGAGCGCGCCGTGGGGGCGCGCGTGCCCGCGGCCTGGCCCGGCCGCGCGCTCGTCGAGCGGGCGTTCTCCGCGAGCCTCGAGAAGATCCGCGAGAACCCCGCGGTCCGGCTCTGGGGCGACCGGCTGATGATCCTCGAAGAGGAGGGCCGGCGGGTCGTGGTCGGCAGCGTCGTCTTCCACGGGCTCCCCGACGACGGCATGTGCGAAGTGGGATACGGCGTCGAGGAGAGCTACCAGAGCATGGGCTTCGCGACCGAGGCCACCCGCGCCTGCGTCGACTGGGCGCTCGCGCAGGACGGCGTCCGCGGGTGCGTGGCGACCACGCCGCCGTGGCACCTCGCGTCGATCCGCGTCCTGCAGAAGTCGGGCTTCGCCGAGAGCGGGACCGAGGACCACCCCGCCCTCGGCGAGGTGCTCGTGTTCGAGCGCCGCGGACGCTAACACGGCGACCGTTTGCATTGATCTCGTCCGAGATCTCGTCGTTGGCGCCTGCGGTGCGTGCTCAACGCCGGGAGGCTGTTCCACACGCGCCTCGGCGCCGCCTCGACCTCTCGAACGATCTCAACGCAACCGGTCACGGTGTTGGCGAGACTCTCCCGCGCCCCTGCCCGCCCCCCGCCTGGGGTGCGCCGCGAGGGAGATCGGCGCGCGGAATGGCCCGGGGGCGCGGGGCGTTTCCGGCGTCCCAATCGCGTCCGGGGCGTTTCCTTAAGTTGGATCGCCCCGTGCTTCGTCTGATAAGGAATGCGCATGCCGTACGCAGTCCCCCGCAAGCTGAAAAACATTGCAGTTTCCGGGTTTTGCATGTCGCTGGCGCTCGCCCCGGCCCTCGCGAAGGGCGACGGGACCGCCAAGCCGGACCCCGTGAAGCCGGAGGCCCCCAAGGCCGAGGCCCCCAAGGCCGAGGGTGCAGGCGCGGCCCCGGCCAGCGCGCCGGCGGCCGCCGCGGTGACGATCACGGGCCCCGACGGCGCGACGCTCCACTGCAAAGAGCAGCTCGCCCAGCCGTTCCTCGTGCGCGGCAACTGGTTCAAGGGCGACCCGAAGACGCAGCAGAAGGCCGTCCAGGACGCGATCAAGTACCGCACCGAGAAATACGGGTATTTCCAGGGCTTCGGCTCGCCGGCGTGGAACAAGCACCCGCCGCGGCACTACGCGAAGAGCACGAGCCTCCTCGGCATGCCGCTCCAGGTGCACGAGAAGATCGTCCCCGCCGTCAAGTGCGTCGAGGCGGCCCTCAAGGCGAGCGGCGCCGACCAACACTACAAGCCCCGCGCGGCGGGCGGCATGCGGTTCTCGAACACGTACCGCGGCTCCGAGGTCTCGAACCACGTGTACGGCATCGCCATCGACATCGAGCCCGATCGCAACACGTGCTGCGGCTGCGTCCCCCCGTGGAACGAGCACCCGCTCTGCAAGAAGAAGGTCTCGAGCATCTTCGAGCGCATGGCGATGCCGAAGAGCTGGGTCGACACCTTCGAGCGCTACGGCTTCTACTGGCTCGGCCACGACACCCTGCAGGACACGATGCACTTCGAGTTCCTGGGCGATCCCGACGCGATCACCGCGCCCGCGACCGCCGCGCCCTGACGCGCGGCCCCCGGGCGCCGTCGGCGCTGCGCGCGCGAGCGCCCTCGACCCGACGCGGGCCCCCGCGTCACGCCCGGCGCTGACGCCGGCGCAGGGCCGCCCCCGCCGCCGCCGCCAGCGCGATCACCAGCGGCGCGAGCGCGGCGGCGCCGCTCCGAGGCGCGGCCGCGCAGCCGCCGTCGTCGGCCGCCGCTGGGGGAGCGGCGGGCTTCGGCGCCTCGACCGCGGCGTCGGCCGCGCCTGCGTCGGCGGGCCCCGCGATCACCTCGCGGGTGAGCACCTCGAGGGTGCCGCGGCCGCGCGTCGCGCGCGCGTACGCCCCAGGGAGCGCCCCCGCCACCCGGTCCATCACATTCTTGTATTCTGCAACCTTCTCGGGCGCCGCCCCCGGCTCGGTGACGAGCGCCATCCCGAAGGTGAGCTTCTTCGGCGCGGCGGCGGCGTCCGGCACGCGCGGGCCGTTCGCCTGGATCACGTCGTCGACGGTGTAGGCGACGCGCGTCGCCTTGACCGTCACCGGCGGATCCGAGAACCACGGGAACGTGGTCGCGGTGATCGCGCCGCCCCCGAACGGGTCCTTCGGCGACCCCTGCACCACCGGCGACGCGAGCACGCCGAACGAGCCCACCTCCTCCTTGGTCGCGAGCCCCATCAGGTAGAGGTCGAGCATCGAGAACGCGACCTCCCCGGGCTTCTGGGGCAACGTCGTGAAGGTGCCGTCGCCGTTGTCCTTCCAGCGGTTGCCGCCCGCCGGCGAGCCCCCCGCGTCCATGAAGAACGACCAGTGGTACGTGAAGCCGATGAGCGCGTCGATCGGCACCGCGGGATCCTTGGCCGGGAGGCGCGCCGCGGGGCCCCACACGTGCGACAGCTCGAGGAGGAAGAGGTACTCCGCGAAGCCCTCGGCCGAGGGGGCGCCGCTCTGCTTGGCGCGCTTGTCGAGGACGTTCACGTTGTTGTGGAGGAGGACGGCGCGCACCCCGCCCACCTTCTTGTCGAACGTGCCGTCGCCGCCGTATTCGGCGTCCATGCCGATGCCCTTCACGTCGTTCACGAGCGGCATGATGTAGGTCGCGATGTCGTTGCCCGTCATCGGGAACGTCGTCCAGACGCTGAGCACCTCGGGGCGCGGCTGCCCGGCCTCGTCGTATTTGGCGAGCACCTTCTTGGCGATCGCCACCGGGGACGACTTCGTCTTGGTGAAGTCGGTCTTCAGCGTGCCGTCGTCCTCCCACGTGAGGTAGGGCCGCGGCGCGTCGGCGCGGGCGGGGGCGGCGACGGCGACGGTGGCGGCGAGGACGGCGAGCGAAGCGAGGCGGCGGGCGGAGCCAAGGAGCATCCCCGCCGCTCAGCAAGCGTCATGCCGGCCGATTTCGCGCGCAATTCCGGCGGTCGGCGCGCGCGCGTGCGTCCGCTGACACCTCGGCGCGTCAGCGGCCGCGCCGCCGGCGCGCGGGGGATCAGCCGAGGAGGGCCTTCACCCGCGGGTACATCTCCCGCGTCACGATGTCGTACTCCTCGGGCGTGTCGCACTCCATGAAGGCGAGCTCCTTGCCGAACGGCACGGTCATCATGCGACCGAGGAGCATCATCCGCTGGGTGACGTCCTCGTGCTCGCTCCGCGCCTTCGCGGTCGAGAAGCCGATGGTCCAGTCGGTGACCTCGCGGAGGAGCCCGTGGTCGCCGGGCTCGAAGAGCAGGATCCCGGTCGCCTCCCCCGCGCACGCCAGGCCGTCGACGAGGGCGGTGCCGAGGAGGCCCTTGCCGTGGAAGCGCGGCGAATCCGGCGTCTTCGGATCCGAGAAGACGAGCACCTCCTCGTGGGTGTGCCTGTAGTCTGCACACACCAGCGTCTTCGACCGGCTCCCCTCCGCCCGCGCCGCGAGGTCGAAGATCCGCGGCTCGTAGAGGACGTCGGCGTCCATGAGGACGACGCGCGACCTCCCGTCGAGGACGCCGTGCGGGGAGTGGAAGGCGTACTGGGCCGAGTGGCCGCTGCCGGACGTCGAGAGGTCCTCGGTGGGGTTCAGGATCCACTCCACCTTCACCGCGCTCGGGATCTCCGCCATCGCCCGCAGCTTGGTGCCGAAGGTGACCGAGTTGCCGACGAGGTAGATCTCCTTCGCCCCCGCCCGCGCGAGCGAGCGGAGGTGCCAGTCGAGGAACGTGGTGGCGCTCGGCCCGGGCTCGCCGCCGTCGAGCGGCAGGAGGGGCTTCGGCGTCCCCTTCGAGGCCTTGGAGATGCGGTTGCCCCGCCCCGCCGCGAGGATCACGGCCTTGTCGATCCCGCTCATTTCGCGCCTCGGCGGAGGATCCGCAGGCTGAGGACGAGCCCGACGGTCACGGTCACCGTCGCGTACGTCACGATCGCGAGCTGGGCCTCGTGGAGGTGCCCGAAGGCGACCGCGGCGGCGCCCACCGCCACGACGTTGTCGCCCGCCATGAGCGAC
>JAEUKG010001099.1 GCA_016794325.1 Myxococcales bacterium
CCCGCGTCGCGCGTTTTCCGCGGTACCGCCGTCGGCCTTTGTGCGTATTGTCCTGTGCCCGGCCGAACGGGGTGCGTGAGGCGGGCAGGAGGCGAAAGGGAAGATGCGTCGATTCGCGGTGCTCGGGCTCATCGTGCTTGCGGTGGCGTGTGACAAGAAGGACGGCGACGTCAAGCTCGCCCCGAGCGCGAGCGCCCTCGCGTCGAGCGCGCCGCCGCCGACGGCGAAGGTCGTCAAGTACACCATCGAGGCGAAGAGCAAGACCAACATCGACATGCCGGCGCCGAAGGAGAAGATCAAGGCCTTCACCGACGGCGCCTCCGGTGAGCTCCAGATCGATCTCATGAACTTCACCAACACGCGCGGTGAGGCGAAGGTCGATCTGAAGACGATCACCATGACCCACTGGCCCGACGCCAAGGACAACGTGTCGCAGAGCGAGCACGCGAGGACGTGGCTCGAGGTCGCCGACAAGCTTCCCGAGGAGGTGAAGGGCCCGAACCGCTGGGCGATCTTCGCCATCCGTGGGATCGAGGGGGTGTCGGAGCCCAACGTCACGAAGATCCCCATCACGAAGGACGGCGCGGACGACGTGCGGATCGTGACCTGTAAGGCCAAGGGTGAGTTTCTCGTTCACGCCCACAAGGTCAGCAAGGATCTCGAGCTCGAGCTGAAGCTGCGGTACGCGCCGGGGGCCAAGCCCGACGACAAGCCGACGTCGATCGACATCAAGACGACGAAGCCCTTCGAGGTCAACCTCGCGGAGCACGACGTCAAACCCCGCGACGATTTCGGCAAGTTGGCGAAGGGCGCGTTCAACCTCCTCGGCACGAAAGTCGCCGAAACGGCAACGGTTTCGCTGGAGTTTCGAGCCTCGCCGGCCCCGTGATATCGTGCCCCCCACTCTGCCCGGCGCGGCTCTCTCCTGACCGGGCCTTCCATCGAAGGAGTCTCCGAAACATGCGTCCGAACCTCACTGTCACCAGCATCGCCGGCGCCCTCGCCGTGCTCGGCACCACCACGGCGCTCATCGCCTGCGGCGGCGGCGACAAGCCCCCGGTCAACGCGAACGAGGTCAAGTCGGCGGAGCCGACCAAGGCCTCGGAGAGCCACTGCGGCGCCGACCACAAGGAACACAAGGGCGACGCCAAGTGCGCGGCCAAGGACCCCGGCGGCGCGGCGGGCGCGGCGACGAGCGCGGCGACGAGCGCGGCGAGCGCGGCCCCGACGACTCCGCCGGCCACCACCGCGCCGGCGACCCCCGGCTCGGCGACGCCGGCCGGCTCGGCGAAGCCCGCGGGCGGCACGCCCGGCAAGGGCTCCACCAAGGCGGGCGGTCAGGCCAGCTGCGGCGCGGGTACCTGCAGCGCCAAGAAGTGATCGTGGCTCGGCCGCGGTGCGTCCGCGTGGTCTCGTCGCCGTCCTTCGGCGGCGAGGCCGGCGGCCGCCGCGGCCGACGTGTTTAAGGACGCCGCTCGAGGTCTCGAATGAAGAAGTCGAAGATCATCCAAGGAGTCGGGCTCGGTCTGCGTTGGGATTTCGTCGACGAGCTGCTGGACGGGCTCCCGCCGCTCGATTTCGTCGAGATTTCCCCGGAGAACTACATGGGGCGGGGAGGGTACTACCGCGAGGCGCTGGCGCGCGCGCGGGCGGCGTATCCGATCGTGACCCACGGGCTCACGATGTCGCTCGGCGGCTTCGACCCGCTGGGTGAGGAGTACCTGGCGGGCCTCGCCGCGTTCCTCGACGAGGTCGAGAGCCCCTGGCACTCCGATCACCTCTGCTTCAGCCTCGCCGAGGGGCGCGTGCTCCACGATCTGTTGCCGCTCGCGTTCACCGAGGCGACCGCGCAGCGGGTGGCCGAGCGGATCCGGCGGGCGGAGGACGCGATCGGGAGGCCGATGGCGGTCGAGAACGTGAGCTTCTACATGCACCCCGGCAAGAAGGAGATGAGCGAACCGGAGTTCATCACCCGCGTTTGCGAGCTCGCCGACTGCAAGCTGATGCTCGACGTGAACAACGCGTACGTGAACTCGGTGAACTTCGGCTTCGACGTCGACGAGTGGATGGCGGGCGTGCCTCTCCACCGCGTCGTGCAGATGCACGTCGCCGGGCACGACTGGTTCCACGACGAGGGAGGCCCGGGCGCGGCGCACGGCGCGCGGCACGGCCAGAGCGGCAAGCTCATCGTCGACACCCACGGCGCCGACGTCTGCGATCCGGTGCTCGCGCTGCTCGAGCGCGTCCTCGAGCAGACGGGCCCCGTCCCCGTCTTGCTCGAGCGCGACCAGGCGGTCCCGCCGCTGCCGGAGCTCCTCGCGGAAGTGTC
>JAEUKG010001150.1 GCA_016794325.1 Myxococcales bacterium
TCCGCGCTCGTCGCCTGCGCCGCTCCCGGCGACGACGACGGCGACGCGCCGCCGGCGGCGGCGAGCGAGTCCGCCGTCAACGCGAGCACGTGCGCGCTCGAGACCGCCGACAAGATGCGCGCCGCCGACGTCGGCCTCGCCACCGCGGTCATGCGCTGCATCGTCACGCGCGACATCGGGTCGAAGGGCGCGCTCGCGACGCTCGCCTCCCTCTACTCCGCCGCCGAGCTGAAGCAGACGCCGGCGCTCGAGCGCGCCGCCGGGTTGACCGCGCACGAGCGCCACAAGACCGTGCTCGCGCTCACGGCGGGCACCGGCGGCATCGTCTCCGCGCCCGGCCTGCAGTTCCAGGGCGGCTTCTTCGGCGAGCAGGGCTACTCGACGCTGGTGCAGGACGGCTTCTTGTACGAGCGCTCGCCCAAGTGGGGCGGGGGGACGAACCAGACCGGGCACTTCCTCACCGGGACGGCGCTCACGTGGGATCCCTCCGCGAACGCGCAGAACCTCGCCATCCAGACGCGCATCTCGATCCCGCGAGGGGAGTCCGCGTCGAAGACCGCGCTCCGCCTGATGGTGGGGCACGAGCTCGTCGGCGACGCCGGCACCCAGAGCGGCCAGCCCGACGCGCAGCCGCAATACGCCGCCGCGACCGACGCCGCGCTCCACCACTTCCTCGAGGCGCTCGTCGCCGATCGCGCGGGCAAGACCGCCGACCGCGACGCGCGCTTGCTCGACATGATGGCGGCGTCCGGGTACGCGACCGCCGACGCCTCCAAGTGCCTGCCGTCGACGTGTCTGCTCAAGTGCACGACCGACTCGAGCGGCAAGCAGACGTGCGTGAAGGACGCGGCGTCGTGCTCGTGCCCCTGGGCCCAGGGCAACAGCCTCAACGACGCGCGGCTCACCCTGAAGTCCGTCCGGCTCGGGCAGCGGCTCGCCGCGGGCTACAACCCGTCGCGCGGCTGGCTCGCGGCAGCGGCGGGCATCGACTACACGAGCACGCTCAACAAGGTCACGCTCACCGAGTCCCCGACGAACGAGGCGGCGTTCTCCTCCGCGGCCGACGTCGGGACGTGGCTGACCGACAACCTCGGGCCGGCGATGCGCTGAGCACGCCCGCGCCACGATCCCTCGCACCCGAAAGGACACGAAGACCATGCCCGCCCCGTCGCCCCGAACCCGCCGCGCCGCCCCTTGGGTCGCGCTCACCTGCCTGCTCGCCGCCGGCTGCGCCGCCGCCCCCTCGGAGGAGGAGGTCGCGAGCGCGGACGAGCAGGCGATCGTCCAGACGTGCTCGCTCGCGGGCCTCGGCCCCGAGGTCACCGCGGCGTGGCCCGCGCGCTTCGAGACCCGCCGCCGCGGCCGCTTCTTCGACGGCGACCCCTTCACCATCGAGGTGCACCCCTACTGCGGGCGCGACGCGCGCGGCGCGCTCGTCCCGTCCTGCGGCGAGGTCGTGCTCGCGCCGAGCGCCTGCGGCAAGCCGGGGGCCGCGCGCGGCTGCACGGCCGCCGAGGTCGCGGAGTCGGAGCCCTCGGGCTACCGCGTGCCGGCGGTGAGCTTCGGCAAGCCCACCGCCGACGGCTCGCAGACCATCACGATACGCACGTCGCGCGCGGGGGCCGACGGCAAGCCCGCCTTCGCGACCGCGACCTACGAGTACCGCGCGTACGCGAGCGCGCTCCTCCTGCGCCGCCCCGGCGAGGCCTGCTGGGCCAAGATGACGCGCCTCTCGCCCGAGTGATCAGCGCGAGGGGAACGTGAGCACGAACGAGGCGCCGCCGCCGCCGTCGGCGAGGGTGAGCGTCGCGCCGTGCGCCTCGGCGATGCGGCGCGCGAGCGCGAGCCCGAGGCCGGTGCCCCCGCCGCGGCGGGTGACGAGCGGATCGAAGAGCGTGTCGCGGATGTCGGCCGGGACCCCGGGCCCGTCGTCGGTGACCGACACCACGACGTGCGCTCCTTCGCGGCGCGCGCGCGTGACGATGCGCGGCGGGCGCGGCTTGCTCGCCTGGATCGCGTTCTCGTAGAGGACGTGGAGGAGCCGCACGCACAGGCCGTGGTGCGCGCGCACCTCCAGGCCCTCGAGGTCGTCCTCGAAGACGGCCGCGTCGAGCGACAGCTCCTCGCGCGCGCTCGAGGTGAGCTGAGCCACCGGGAGCGTCTCGGCGAGGGCGGGCTCGCCCCGCGCGAGCGCCATGAGGTCGTCGACGATCTGCTGCGCGGCGCGCGCGTTCTTTTCGATCTTCGCGAGGTACGGCCCCGCCGCCTCGGGGCTCTGGCGAGCGAGGTACGCGTTGGCGCTGATCACCTGGAGCACGTTGCGGAGCTCGTGGGCGACGCCCGCGGCGATCTCCCCGATCGCCGAGAGCCTCGCCTGCGCGTCGGGAGACCCCGCGCCCGCCCCGGTTGCTCCCATGGGCCGAGTCTACGGCGTGTCCTCGCGTTCGCGAAGCGCGGCCAAACGGGGTCCGGGGCGAGGTGGGGAGGAGTATGTGGAGGTAGGTGTGCTTTTCGACGAAGGTAGGGCGGTCGACCCTGGTACCATCCAGAACCCAGGGGGTTTTTCCCCGAGCCACCCGATGCCCGTAGCCACACCCAACGAGTCCAAGATCGCGGTTGGCGCGCTCCTGGTCGGAAAATACCGGGTCGTCCGCGAGATTGGCCGCGGTGGCATGGCGGCGGTCTACGAGGCCGAGCAGCTCTCGCTCGGCAAGAAGGTGGCGGTCAAGGTGCTGGCCGCCGAGCTCGCCCAGTCGACCATCGTCATCGAGCGCTTCTTCCGCGAGGCCCGCGCCGCCGCGAGCGTGAAGAGCCCGCACATCGTCGACGTCTACGACTCCGGCCGGCTCGAGGACGGTCGCCCGTTCATCGCGATGGAGCTGCTCGAGGGCGAGAGCCTCTACGACCGCATGGCGCGGATCCGCCTCATCGATCCGGCGACCACGGTGAAGATCATCACGCACTGCGCCAAGGGCCTCGCCAAGGCGCACGCCGCGGGCATCGTCCACCGCGACCTCAAGCCCGAGAACATCTTCATCGTGCGCACCGAAGAGGGCGACGAGATCTCGAAGATCCTCGATTTCGGCCTCGCCAAGTTCTACTCGCCGGTGAACCCCGGCGACGAGAAGAGCAAGCGCCTCACCCGCGAGGGCGCGGTCTTCGGGACCCCCGCCTACATGTCGCCGGAGCAGGTGAAGGGGCAGGGCAACGTCGACCAGCGCGCCGACCTCTGGGCGCTCGGCTGCATGGCGTACGAGTGCCTCACCGGGCGCCCGGTGTGGAACATGGATCAGGGCGTGGCGATGACGTTCGCCGCGATCGCGACCGCGCCGTTCCCGGTGCCCTCGAAGATGCGGCCGGACCTGCCGGCCGAGTTCGACGCGTGGTTCAAGAAGGCCCTCGAGCGCGATCCCGAGCAGCGCTTCCAGACCGCCAAAGAGCTCGCCGACGCGCTGCAGGAGGTCTGGGGCGCGCGGCCCTCGAGCCCCGGGCGCGAGAGCGACCCTCGGGCGACCGCGGCGACCGAGCTCCCGACGGATCTCCTCGAGTCGATCAAGCCGCCGCAGCCGTCCCAGCAGTCGTCGCCGCGCATCCCGCCGGCGGCGCCCTCCGGCCGCGCGTTCGAGTCGCAGGGCTCCGTCCCTATCCCGCTCATCACACCGCAGGGCACGCCGAGCACGATGGCGGCGGAGGCGACCCAGCTCCAGCCGCAGGGCAGCTCCCCCGCGCGGATCGTGCTCGCGGCGCTCCTCTTCGCCAGCGCCGTCACCGGGGCCGGCTTCGTGTGGGTCCGGCAGCTCAAGCCGCAGATCTTCGTCCCCGTGGTGGTCGGCACGGCCTCCGGCGCGCCGAGCGCGTCGGCGTCGTCGACCCCGCCGACGTTCGACGAGGACGAGCCCAAATGGGCGCCGGTGCTCGCCGAGGGGCAGAAGCTCTTCGAGGGCGGGCAGAAGGACGCGGCGCAGAAGAAGTTCATGGAGGTCGCCGCCATGCCCGGCGGCTCGGTCGTCGGCAAGGTGTTCCAGGAGCAGACCTCGGTCGCGCCCTCGGGCCCGTGCCGCATGGCGGCCTTCTCGCACCCGCGCCTCGCGAGCAGCGTCGGCGCGGGTCGCCCGACCATCACCGCGACGTCCAAGGGCGCGATCGTGGCCTGGACCGACAGCACCGACACCCAGCCCAAGCGCGATCACGTGAAGTCGGTGCTCATCGACACCGCGGGGCGCCCGCTCGCGAAGCCGCGCGACATCACGCCCGAGGCCGGCTTCGTCTACCGCCCGCAGCTCGTGACCAACGGCGATCGCATCGGCGTCCTCTACTGGGACGCGACCGGCAAAGACAGCGTCGGGGTCCGCATCCGCAAGCTCGACGAGGAGGGCCGCATCGACGGCGCCTCCAAGCTCGTCGGCGGCGCGCGCCCGCCGCCCCTCCAGGGCGCGCACGCGATGTTCTGGCCGTCGATCGAGAAGACGCCGGCGGGCTACTTCGTCGTGTGGGCCGACGACCGCGACAAGGACGGCCCCGATCTCTTCGTCCGCAAGCTCAACAAGGAGTTCGAGACGGTCACCGCCGAGACCCGCCTCACGGACTACGTCCCGGTCCGGGGGCGCGCGCCGCGCGTGCACGCGCCGTCGGTGGCGGTCGCGTCCAACATGCTCGTCATCCCGTATCGGCTCGAGCGCGACGCGACGAAGAACATCTACCGCATGCGCATCTCGTTGAACGCCCCCGAGCTGGAGAAGGGCCTCGACGAGCCCACCAAAGACAGCGGCAAGAAGGACCGCGAGGTCGGCGACGTGAAGCTCGTCAACGAGGACAAGGCCGCCGCCGACGCGCCCGCGATCGCGTGCGGCACCGAGGGGTGCTTCATCGTCTGGCACGCGGAGACGGGCCCGGCGCAGGCCGCGCGCATCGATCCCGTCGAGGGCAAGGTGGTGTGGCGGCAGAAGCTCGGCGAGAAGCTCGGCGTCCACCCCGACCTCGGCGTGAACGCCGAGGGGCAGGTCGTGGCCGCGTTCTACGAGGCGGGGAGGGTGAAGATGTCGACGCTCTCGCGCGCCGGCGTCGAGAAGCCCTCGGTCATCGGCCGCGTCATCGGCACCGAGCACCCTCGGCCCCAGATCACCCCGAGCGCCACCAAGGGCGAGTGGTACGTGGCGTGGGAGGATCTCGAGGCCGCGCGCAGCGAGCCCTACGTCGCCCGCGTCACCTGCCGCTGAGCATGGACGGCCCCGAGCGCGAGGCTCCGGTCACCGCCGCCGCGAGCGTGGACGCGGCCTCCCCGCCCGAGCCCGCGGTCGCGATCCTCACCCAGCCCGAGCGGCGCGGGCGGATCGCGCTCGAGATCGCGATCGCGAGCGTCGTCGTGACGGCGCTCGTCACCGCGGCGTCGATGACCATGCCCGACCGCTACGTGGCGACGACGGTGGGCTTCATCTTCCTCGGGGCGACGTGGGCGCTCGTGTGGCGCAAGGACGACGGGCGGGTCGTGGCGTCGGGCCTGTCGCTCGGCGGGGTGGTGTTGCCCGGCGAGCGGGATCCGCGGCGGATGCTGCTCGCGGCGGGGCGCGCGGTCGCGTGGGCCGGCGCCTTCGCGGCGGTGGTGTTCGTGCCGTTCTTCTTCGGCTGGCGGTGGTGGTGGCACCCCAAGGGCGCGTTCGCGGTGTCGGCGCCGTGGTACGAGATCGCGAACGAGGCGATCGGGCAGCTCGTCATCATCGCCCTCCCCGAGGAGGCGTTCTACCGCGGCTATCTCCAGTCGCGCATCGACGACGCGCTCCCGGGGCGCGCGCGGCTGTTCGGCGCCGAGATCGGGTGGGGCATCCTGGTCGCGAGCGTGATCTTCGCCCTCGGGCACGTGGCGACGATCCACCAACCGGCGCGCCTCGCCGTCTTCTTCCCGTCGCTGCTCTTCGGGTGGATGCGCGCCCGCACCCGGGGAGTGGGCGCGGGCGTCGTGTTCCATGCATCTTGCAACGTCTTCTCCGAGCTGCTCGGGCGGGGCTACGGGCTCTACTGACGCCCCACCACGTCACTCGCAGACGAGGTCGTCGGCGCCGGGCGCGAGCCGCATGTAGAGGTTGCCGCCCTCGTGGCGGTAGGCGGTGGTCGTCGCCCGGTCGAGATCGGCCAGCGATCCGACCGGCGCCGCGGCGCGGCCCGGGCGGCAGCGCGAGGCGCCGTCGATCGCGATCACCGGCGACACGGCGCCCTTCTCCGGCTGCCACGTCCAGCGCACGAGCACCGGCCCGGCGTCGGGCTGGCTGACGCTCAAGCGGTACCGGTAGCGGCTCCCGACGATCATCCCGGTCTTGTTGGTCAGCTGGCCGGGGCTCAGCGCGTCGGAGGCGACGACGGCGCCGGAGCTCCGCTCGATGCGCTCGAACTTCACGGGGACGCGGATCGCGTCGTAGCCGCGCGTTTCGTCGAACGCGGGCGTGAACCTCGAGCCGCTGAGCTCGAGCACGCCCCAGTCGTACTGGCAGACGAGCCCGTCGTCGGCCGCGCTCTTGGGCGCGCCCACGCACTCGCCCGCGCTCGCGTTCATCGGGTGGTTGGGGACGAGGAGGCCGGTCTTGCCGGTGATCGACCCGTCGTCGCGCACCGCCGTCGTCCACGGCGTGTCGGCCCAGGTGCGATCGCCGAAGAGCGCGGCCTTGGCGCCGGGCACGTCCGCGAACGTCACGTGGCGCACCTGGTTCACCGCGCGGTTCGCGCCGCCGATGTTGTAGAAGGGGATCGCCGAGAGCCCGTGGCGCGGCGCGAAGTCCGCGAAGTGCACGTCCTCGAGCTCGAAGGGGCCGTCGTAGATCAGCGCGCCGGCGAAGCCGTAGAGGCGCACGTCGGGCGGGAGCTTGGTCGCGTAGTCGACGTCGCGCTTGGTGAGCGCCTCGCTCGCGCCCACGTTCAGGCCCGCCACCACCCGCTGGTTGTAGGCGAAGAAGAGGGAGCGCCCGTTGTCGGCGGTGAGCAGGTGGGTGAACGTCGCGGGGGCGCCGCGGAAGTAGATGCCGGTCGCGGCGTTCTTCCAGGCCTGGAGGCTGTCGAACCGCGGCTCCTTCTCGCCGTGCCAGTAGTGCGACGACACCGTCCGCCGCGCCTTCGCGTTGTTCGGCGTGATCTCGGAGAGCGCGCCGTCCTCGGCGCCGTCCCAGGTGATGCCGACGACGGCGGAGTGGGCGATGTTCTCGTCGAAGCGGAGCGTGTCGCCGCGCGCAGGGAAGACGTTGTTGGCGTCCTTCACCGGCCCGTCGCACGCGAAGTCGCCGGCCGCGGTCCCGCAGCGGATCCCCTGCGAGAACGACATCCAGAAGCCGGAGCCCTCGGATCCCGAGGCGACGTTGCCGACGACCTCGTTGTCGGGGTGCGTCACCCAGTAGGTCGCGGGCGCGGCGAAGCGCACCGCCTGGTCGCTGCGCGTGTCGGAGTCGAGCAGGCCCTTGCCGGAGGGCACGCGCCGCGAGAGCATCCCGAGGTTCCCGCGCATCACGTTCTTCACCTCGTTGCCCTGCTCGAAGAAGAAGCCGTGGCCGAGGTGGTCGAAGCACACGTTGTTCTCCACCGTCGCGTAGTTCGTCCCGTGGATGGTGACGCAGCGCTGGAACGTGTGGTGGATCGAGGAGTTGCGGATGAACTGGCCCGACACGTCGCCGGCCAAGTGCCAGTGGAACGGGTAGGCGCCGAGGACGCCGAGCTGCCCGCCGCGCGAGAGCTCCACGCCGTCGACGAAGGCGCGGCCGCCGCGGCGGACGACGAGGCTCGCGCCGATCTGGCTCCCCCGCGAGGCGACCTCGTCGGCGACCGAGACGTGGATCGTCCGGGTGAGGTTCGCGATCTCGGCGCGCTCGGAGAGGACGGCGGTGCGCCCGCCCTCGGTGTAGGTCTTCGAGAACGCGAGGTGATCGTGGGCGAAGGGCTTCTTCACCGTCACCCGCGCGCCGTCCACCCGCGCCACCACCCGCTCCTCCGCCTCCCCGAAGTCGAAGCCGGTCGGGCCGAGCACGACGACGTCGCCCTCGCGCCAGGCGGCGGGGCGCTCGAGCTCGACCACGCTCGAGCCGGCGGCGACGGGCTTGGCGATGCGCTGCCAGCCGAACGTCTCGGTGCGCGCGCCGAAGAGGCGGAGGGTCCCGCCGTCGCTCACCGAGAGCGTCCCCGAGGCCCCGTCGTGCACGTGGCTCGCGCCGCCGGGGTGGACGTGGATGTCGGGGCGGAGGAGGAACTTGATGTTGCCGGCGTAGCGGCCGCGCTCGTTGCCGCACTCGAGGAGCGCGCCTTCGCCGACGACGTCGATGGACTTGGCGGTGATGGTGATGGGCTCGGACGTCTTGGGCGAGCACACGACCTTGCCGCGGATCGTGACGCGACCGACGTTGTACGAGCGGTCGATGACGAAGGTCTTGCCGCGCTCGATGACGTAGTCGGCGCCGTCCTGGGTGACGATCGCGGAGAGCGAAGCGGGGGCCTCCTCGCCGTCGTCGGCGCAGCCGAAGACGCCGAGGCCGAAGAACGAGAGCGTCGCGAGCGCGCGCGCGGTGGGGTGGTTCATGAAGGGGGTACGCGGCGAGGGCGTCGCGGTTTCGCCGGCGCCTCGCGCCTCCGCGCGGCCCCCGCTGGTCACTCCGCGATCCACACCACCCGAGGCGAGGCCCCGGCGCACGAGCTGGTTCGTCGACATTGCGAATCCTCGATCCGAAAGTGGCGCGGTCGTCCGCGCAGGAGAGGGCGTTGCAGGGGCCGAGCCAAGGCGCGCCCGCCGCTTCTTCGCGGGGCGCGAGGCCGAGGGTGCGCCACCGGTGACGCACACCGCGACCGCGGCGCCCGAGGGCGCGTCACCGCTGGCGCGCGGGGCCGTGGTCTCCGCGGTCAACGCCGGCGCGCTCGTGTGGTACACGAGAGGTCGATGCCCCGCGCCGCGCTGTTCGACATGGACCGCACCCTCGTCCGCAAGGAGACGGCGAGCCTGTACGTGAAGTACCAGCGCGACCTCGGCGAGGCCTCGGCCCTGGACATGGCGCGCGTCCTCAAGTGGGTCGCCGAATACACCTTCGGGATCATCGACATCGAGGACGTGGCGCGGAAGGTGGCGGCCCAGCTCGCCGGCAGCTCCGAGGAGGAGCTCGTGGTCCGGTGCGAGGACTGGTTCGGGCGCTACGTCGAGCGGTACGTCGCCGCCCGCGCGCGGCACACCGTGGCTCGGCACCAGGAGCGCGGCGACGTCGTCGCCATCGTCACCGGCGCCTCGCGCTACGCGACCCGTCCGCTGGCGCGGCGGCTCGGCATCGAGCACATCGTCACGAGCGAGTTCGAGGTCGAGGGTGGCCGCTTCACCGGTCGCCTCGTCGATCCGCTCTGCTACGGGGAGGGGAAGATCGCGCGCGCGGAGCGGCTCGCCGCCGAGCTCGGCTTCGACCTCCGCGACGCCGTCTTCTACAGCGACTCGCACACCGATCTGCCGCTCCTCGCCCACGTGCGCGAGGCGGTGTGCGTGAACCCCGACCCGCGGCTCAAGCGCGAGGCCCGCCGGCGCGGCTGGCGCATCGAGAGTTGGTGAGAGAGAGGAGCGACGCGATGAACTACGCCCCCACCGCCCCGTACCGTCCCCTCGGCTGGCGCACGACCGCCGCCTGCGTCGCCATCGGCGGCACCATCGTCGCCCACCTCCTGTCGGACGTCGCCTCGTTCGCGACGCTCGGCGCTTCGGAGGAGGACCTCGGGGCCGCGCTCGCGCAGCTCGCGGGTGGGGTCGGCCTCCTCGGGGCCTCGATCCTCGCCGCCGTGATCTTCCTCGTGTGGTTCCACCGGGCGGCGGTCAACGTGCGCGCGTTCGGGGCCACCGGCCTCCAGTTCACGCCCGGCTGGTGCGTGGGCTGGTGGTTCGTCCCCCTCGCCAGCTTGTGGAAGCCCCTCGCCGCGGTGAAGGAGGTCTGGCGCGCGAGCGAGCCCGACGGCGTCGGCCAGCCCTACGGGTGGACGTACGCGCGGACGCCCGGGATCATGAACCTCTGGTGGACGACGTACGTCGTCGGCAACATCCTCGGCAACCTCTCGGGCCGCATCGAGGATCGGCAAGCGTCGGCGGTGCTCGGCGTGTGCTGCACGGTCGCGAACGCCGTGTGCGCGGCGTGCGTCATCCCGATCATCCGCGGCCTCGCCCGGCGGCAAGAGGAGTGCGGCGAGCGCCTCGCGCGCGCGTGGCAGGCGCCGGCCGCGCCCCCCGGCTACTCCGGGCCGCCCGGCTACGACGCCCGCCCCGGCGCGCTCGACAATCCGTACGCGCCCCCGCGCTGAAGCGCGCCCTGGACACCGCGGCGGCGCGCGGTAAGGTCTCGCGCCATGGACGATCTCTTGCCCTTCAAGGTCGACGAGGTGGTGCGCCGGGCGCTCGACGAGGATCTCGCCGGCGGTGATCTCACCACCGAGGCCTGCATCGACCCCGAGGCCCGCGCCGTCGCGCGCGCCGTCGCCCGCCACGAGGTGGTGGCGTGCGGCGCGTTCGTCGCGTCGCGCGTCTTCGCCGCCGTCGACCCGACGTTGGCGTTCGAGGTCACGACCGCCGACGGCGCGAAGGCGCCCGCGAAGGGCGTCTTGTGGACGGTCTCGGGGCGCGCGCGCTCGATCCTCATGGGCGAGCGCGTCGCGCTGAACTTCTGCCAGCGCATGACCGGGATCGCCACCACCACCCGCGCCTACGTCGACGCCGTCGCCCCGGGGGCGAAGACGCGCATCACCGACACCCGCAAGACGACGCCCGGGCTCCGCTACCTCGAGCGCTACGCCGTCCGCTGCGGCGGCGGCAAGAACCACCGCGACACCCTCGGTTCGGCGGTGCTCATCAAGGACAACCACGTCGCGTCGTGCGGCGGCGTCCGCGCCGCCATCGAGCGCGCCCGCGCCCGCGCGCCCCACACGAGCCGCGTCGAGTGCGAGGTCGACTCGCTCGCCGGGCTCGACGAGGCGATCGCGGCGGGGGCCGACGTCGTCCTCCTCGACAACATGGGCGACGCCGACGTCCGGACGGCGGTCGCCCGCGCGTCGGGCAAGGCGATCCTCGAGGCCTCGGGCGGGATCACCTTCGAGCGCATCGCCGCCCTCTCGGCGATCGGCGTCGACTGCATCAGCGTCGGCGCGCTGACCCACTCGGTGCGCTCGGCCGACATCGGGCTCGATTTCGTGTAATGTACAAAGATCTGGAGCGCGTCCCCGCCCTCGTCGCCGAGCGGGGCCTGGCCCTCGGGGCGCCCCTCACGTGCAGGGACGAGACCGCCTCGACCAACGACGACGCCAAGCGCGCGGCCAAGGAGGGGGCCCCGGCGGGCTCGCTCTTCCTCGCCGAGTCGCAGACGGCGGGCCGCGGGCGCATGGGCCGCACCTGGCTCTCGGCCCGCGGCGAGAACCTCCTGTTCAGCCTCGTCGTCCGGCCGAACTGCCCCCCGTCGCGGGTGCCGCCGCTCGCGCTCGTAGCCGGCCTCGCGGTGCGCGACGCGGTCGCGAAGGTGGTCGGGGAGGGGGAGGTGAAGGTCAAGTGGCCCAACGACGTGCTCGTCCGCGGCAAGAAGATCGCGGGGGTGCTCGTCGAGTCCACCGTCGTCGGCTCGCGCGTCGACGCGGTGATCGTGGGCATCGGCGTCAACGTCCTCAGCCGCGATCTGCCCGAGGCGATCGCGTCGATCGCGACCTCGGTGGCCCTCGAGCTCCCCGCGGGCGCGCCGCCGCCCGACCGCGCCGCGATCCTGGTCGACGTGCTCGCCGGCCTCGACCGCGACCTCGGGCACGTCGCCGCCCGCGGCCTCGGCCTCGTGCACGCGCGCCTCGGTCGGGCCGACGCCCTCCGGGGCCGCCGGGTCGCGGGGGAGCTCGGCGCCGGGACCGCCGAGGGCGTCGACACCGACGGGCGCCTCCTCGTGCGCGACGACGCGGGGGTCCTCCACCGCTGGTCCTCGGGCGAGGTCACGCTCGCCCCCCGACGAGCGTGACCGAAGAAGCGCGCGGGTGAGGTAGACTCGACGCCCGTGTCTCCCCTCGAAGAGCTCCGGGCGCTGCTCCGGCCCGCCGGCGGCGGCCTCTACCTCGTGTCGACCGGCCGAGACGAGCAGCTCGCGCTGCAGAGAAGGTTGTATGATGCATCCACCGACGCGGAGGTCGACGCGCGGTGGCAGGAGTCGCTCGAGGCGGTCGCGTCCGCGGAGGCCTTCGTGCTCGGCGTGCCCTCGGACGTGGGGGCCGGGTTCCGCCGCGGCGCCAACCTCGCGCCGCTCGAGATCCGCCGCACCCTCGTCGATCAGCTCCCCGACTGGCCGGAGCGCCTCCGCGCGCGCGGCGTGGTCGACCTCGGCGACGTCTTCGTGGTGCCGCAGCTCCTCCACGACGACATGCTCTCCGAGGCCCAGAAGGAGGCGACCCGCGCCGCCATCTACCCGGCGATCCCGCCCGCCGAGCGCGCGCGGTTGCCGGTCGCGCCGCTGTCGATCACCGAGCGCGCGCTCGAGCTCCTCTTCGCGATGGCGCCGAAGGCCAAGCCCCTGATCCTCGGCGGCGACCACTCGGTCGCGTGGCCGGTGGTGAGCGCGGTGTCGCGCGCGCGGACCGATCGCTGGGGGATCGTGCAGCCCGACGCCCACACCGACCTCCTGGCGGAGCGCCTCGGCGTCCGATACTGCTTCGCGACCTGGTCCTACCACGCGAACGAGCTCCTCGGGCGCGACGGCCGGCTGGTGCAGGTGGGGATCCGCGCCTCGCGCCACGATCGCGGCCACTGGGAGCAGGGCCTCGGCGTGCGCCAGGTGTGGGCCGACGAGTGGAACCGCGATCCGGCGGCGGCGATCGACGGCGTCGTCGCGCACCTCAAATCGCTCGGGGTCACGTCGGTGTACTTCTCGAACGACATCGACGGGACCGACGCCGCGTGGGCCGACGCCACCGGGACCCCGGAGCCGGGCGGCCTCGAGCCCGAGTCGATCATCGAGCTCGTGCGGCGGCTCGGCAAGGACATCGGCCTCCTCGGCGCCGACCTCGTCGAGGTCGCGCCCTGCATCCAAGACAAACCCGACAGCCGCGCGCGCACGCTCGGCCTCGCCGGGCGCTACGTGCGTGAGACCCTCGGTGCGCTGCTCGGAGGACCGCTGTGAGAGCTCGAATCGTCGTCACCCTCGTCGCCCTGATCGCCGCCGCCGCCTGCGTGGAGAAGAAGCCCGACGGCGCCGCCCCGTGCGCCACCGCGAGCGCGAGCGCCGCGCCGACGGCGCCCAGCGCCACCGCCGCCCCGAGCGCCGCCGCGAGCGCGAGCGCGGCGCCGCCGGCGAGCGCGTCGGCCGCGCCCGCGTCGAGCGTCGCCGCCAGCGCGGCCGCGAGCGCGTCCGGGCGCCCTTCGGCCTCGGCGAGCGCGGGGCCGTCGGCCTCCGCGGCCGCGGCCGCCAAGCCCGCCGCGGCCCGCGTCACCGGGCAGAACTTCGTCGTCGACCTCGCGGCGGCCCCCTGCGCCGTCGGCCAAGCGTGCACGATGACGGTGCGCCTCGCGGCCCAGGGCGACTACCACATCAACAAGGAGTATCCCTACAAGCTCACCATGAGCGACGCCGCCGGCGTGACGATGCTCGGCAAGTCGTCGCCCAACGTGTTCGCCAAGCCCGGCGACTTCCGCGAAGAGGGCGAGAAGGCGGCGACGATGACGGTGGCGTTCAAGCCCACCGCCGCCCCCGCGGGCGGGAAGGTCACCCTCGCGGGCACCTACAAGATGAGCGTGTGCTCCGACGCCAACTGCCAGATCGAGCAGACGGCGATCTCGCTGGCCGTCCCCGTCACGCCCTGAGCGCGAACCGGGATCGGACGGGATCGGGCCCGATGCCCGGCCTCACGGGTCGATCTTGACCTTCGCCTCTTTGGGCGGCGGCGCGAGGACCACTTCCTGCTCCTCGAGCGTCGCGAGGGCGGCGTCCTTGCCGATGTCGTCCTCGCGGGGGACGGCGCCCGTCACCGCGGTGATGATCCGCTCGAGCGTCTCGAAGAACCGGACCGCGCGGAGGGGGCCGTTGAGCCAGCCCACGGTGATGCAGTACGCGCGATCGTAGGGAGCGGTGTGGTGGAGCGCGTGGTGCTCGGCGGTGAGGAGCAGGCGCGCGCGCTGGAGCAGGCGGATGGGCGCCGGCGGCTGCTCCATGTGCGCCCACTTGTGGATCTGGCTCGTGATGCCGATGAAGAAGCCGGCGGCGAGGGCGGTCATCCCCACGAACGTCATGCCGAGGCTCGGCGGCCCGCTGAGCGCGTAGACGCCCGACAGGTACATGGGCCCGGAGAGGGCCATGTTGTGCCCGTTGGTCTCGACGAAGTCGTGGCGGGTGATCGCCTTCTCGTCGACGTGGTGCTCGCGGAAGGTGCGGATGGCGAGCTTGCCGAGGATCGGGGTGTCGACCGCGCCCCAGGTGTCGAAGCCCCAGTGGATGAGGCCCGAGAAGAAGTCGGCCGCGAGGATCCCGCAGAGGGCCGCGAGGGGGACGAACCAGCCCGACAGCGGCGCGGCGTGAGCGAGGCGGACGCACAGCCAGGTCGCGGCGCCGATCGCGAGGGTGATTCCCCCGAGCTCGTAGACGCGGTGGGTCCACGAGTAGCCCTCGGCGAGCTCCTTCGAGTCCTTTCGTCGCGTTCCCGGCTCCATGGATTCCTCCCGCTTCAAGACGACAAGCTCTCTGGCCGCTCGAGAGCGGCGGCGACACATACGGCGAGGCTCCGGCGAGCGACGCTGCCCCCAAGAATCGGCGGCCGAGCTATCGAGATCAACCTCTTTCGGTCAACGCGCCGACGAGATGTTCGGATCCTGACGAAGTTCGGCGAGACGGGATTCGTGGGGCCAATCAGGCCAGTCAGGTCAGTCAGGCCTGCGCTCGCGCGGGCCTTGCGCGCGGCCGCGCGGCCGCGCGGCCGCCCTCATCGCGCTGGCGGTGAAGCCGGCGAAGCGGGCA
>JAEUKG010001186.1 GCA_016794325.1 Myxococcales bacterium
AGCGCGACGCGGTTCAGCGGCCCGACGTTGATCATGCCCGCGAGGCCGGCGCGCTCGCCGTTGCAGACGCTCGCCTTCACCGGCCCGATGCGCGCGCAGCCGATGGCCTCGCAGCGCGGATCGCTCCCGCCGGTGATGCCGCCGCCGTAGAGCGCGCCCGGCCCCCAGGTCGAGGCCATCACGACGTCGCCGTCGAAGTCGATCGCGGCGGTCGGAGAGGGGAGCGGGTGGAACTTCACCTTCGCTCGGAGCGGCGGGCTCGGCAGGCCCACGAGGTCCACCGTCGCCTTGCCGTCGTTCTCGACGGTGAGCTCGCCGCCGCCCGCGAGGCCAGCCCAGTCGGCCACGCGGCCGGTGACCGAGGTCTCGCCCGACCAGACCGGGCTCGCGTCGCTGTCTATCCACTTGGGGATGATCGCCTTCTCCCCCGGCTTCGAGGGGACGAGGCGCGTCGCGCGCAGGCCCTCGCCGGGCACGGGCTCCGCGGCGTCGACGGTGATCTTGTCCCACGGCAAGAGCGCGTCCGCGGGGCCCACGTTCGAGACGAGCCGCGCCGCGAGCTCGGGCGCGGTGAAGTCGCGCGCGAGGAACGCCTTGCCGGTGAGGGTGGCGGTCCAGACGACGTCGCCCTGCGAGATGGTCTGCTCGCCCTCGGCGGCGATCTGCCCGGTGAGCTTCCCGTTCGCGTCGCGGGGCAAGGTGAGCTTGCTCCACGAGTCGTAAAAGCCGTTTCCGCCGGAGACGCCGGCGCGGCCGGTGAGGAGCACGGTGGTGTCCGACACCGACGCCGCGAGCTTCGCCGACGTCCCCCAGCGCGACGTGAAGACCGCCTCGTAGCCGCCGGCCGGGTTCTTGCGGATGTCGAGCCGCGACTTCTTCGCCATCGAGGGCGCGCCCCCCGGAGGCGGCGTCGGCCCTGGCCCGGCGACGGTCGCGGTCACCTCGCTGAAGGTCACGTCGTACGAGCCCTCGACGCCGAGACCCGCCGTCGCGTCGGGGCCGCCGTCGACCGAGCCGCCCTCGGCGCCGCCGTCGGTGTTGGTGGCGGTCGGGTCGATGGTGACGACCGAGCCGCCGCACGCGGCGAGGGCCGCGACGGGGACCGCGACGACGAGCGCGAGGAGGCGAGCGGAGGCGATGCGCATGATGCGCGCGCCCGGAGCAACGACCGTGCCGCCGGCGAATCTTCGAGAAAAATAGGCCATTGGCCGGCGTCGAACCCAGACGCCCCCGCCAGAGCTGACACACTCCGGCACGCGCTCGCTGGAATGGCGTCGGGGCGCGCGGGCGTTCGGGACGCATGCGCAGGATCGGGATCGGGATCGGGATCGCCCTCGCCGCGTCGCTCGTCGTGGCCTGCTCGCCTCCGAGCGACGTCCCCGGCGCCGAGCCCCCGCGCGGCCCCCACGAGGAGCAGGGCACGTTCGCGACGCGGTCGCGCGAGGGCCAGCCGGTCCGCACCGTCGACACCCACGACCACTACGCGCACACGGCCACCGTCGACCCCGCCAAGTTCGTGTATTTTACACGCAAAGAGGAGCGGCGAGCAGTCGCCCTCACGTTCGACTGCGCGTGGGTCCCCGAGGCCGCCGGGCTCGACGTGCTCGACGCGCTCGAGCGGCGGAAGATCAAGGCGACCTTCTTCCTGGCGGGGCCGTTCGTGTTCCGCGATCCGTTCGCGCGCGGCTTCGACCCCAAGATGGCGCCGCTGAACGAGGCGACGCTCGGCCTCGCCCGACGCATCGCCCTCGGCGGCCACGAGATCGGCAACCACTCGCTCACGCACCCGCACGACGCCGCCGGCGTGGCGTGGGAGGGGGAGGTCGCGGCGGTCGCCACCGGCTGGGATCGCGTGCTCGCACGGCTGTTCCCCGAAGGGCCGCCGGCGACCGCGCGCATGACCGGGATGTGGCGCGCGCCCTACGGGGAGTACAGCGAGCGCTCGCTCGACGCGGCCGCCCGCGCCGGCTTCGTATCCCACGTGGGATGGAACACGCACCTCATGGACGCGCTCGGCGCCCCCGCGTGCGGGCCCGCCGGCGGCGCGCCCGGGTGCGTGGACCCCGCGGCGATGAACAGGAACGTCCTCGCGTTCGCCGACAAGAACCAAGACCGCCTCGACGCGTTCGTGGTGCTCGGGCACCTCGGCGCCCCCTACAAGTGGGGCAGCGATCCGCGAGGCCTGGACGCCCTCGCGGCGGCGCTCGCCGCACGCGGCTTCGTCTTCGCGCGAGTGAGCGAGATCCTCCGCGCGCCCTGAGGGCCCTTCCGGTCGGTCCGCGCAGGGGGGTAGACTCGCCGATCCCATGCGCGCGTATTCGATCGAATCCTTCGGCCTCGACAAGCTCGCGGTGATCACGCGTCCGTCCGCTCCCCTCGGCCCGCACGCGGTGCGGGTGCGGGTGCGCGCCGTCTCGCTCAACTACCGCGACATGATGACGGTGGAGGGGACCTACAACCCGCGCCAGAAGCTCCCCCTCGTGCCGTGCTCCGACGCCGCGGGCGAGGTGGTGGAGGTGGGCTCCGCGGTCACCCGCTTCGCGGTCGGCGCGCGGGTGATGACGCTGTTCGCCCAGCGGTGGCAGGCGGGCCGCCCGACGATGGACAAGCTGAAGAGCACGCTCGGCGGCCCCGCCGACGGCGTGCTCGCCGAGGAGATCGTCCTCTCGGAGGAGGGCCTCGTCGCCGTCCCCGAGGCGCTCTCCTTCGCCGACGCGAGCACCCTGCCGTGCGCCGGGCTCACCGCGTGGAGCGCGCTCGAGCAGGCGGGCGTGACGAGCGGCGACACCGTCGTGGTGCAGGGCACGGGCGGCGTCTCCATCTTCGCGCTCCAGCTCGCGAAGCTCCGCGGCGCCCGCGTCGTCGTGACGTCGAAGAGCGACGAGAAGCTCGAGCGCGCCCGCGCCCTCGGCGCCGACCACGGCATCAACTACACGTCGACGCCGGAGTGGGGGAAGGCGGCGCTCGCCTACGCCGGCGGCGACGGGGTCGACTGCGTGATCGAGGTCGGCGGCGCGGGCACGCTCGCGCAGTCGCTCCGCGCCGTCCGCCCGGGCGGCACCGTCGCGATCATCGGCATCCTCGCCGGCGTGGCGTCCGAGCTCGCGCTCACGAGCGTCCTCATGCGCAACGTCCGCTTGCAGGGGGTGATGGTCGGGCACCGGGAGGGCCTGGAGGACCTCACCCGCGCGATCGTCCGCGCCGGCGTCCGTCCGGTCGTCGGCGAGCGCTTCCCCTTCGAGGAGGCCCCCGCCGCGTTCGCTCGCATGAAGGCGGGCGCGCACTTCGGCAAGATCGTCGTCGAGGTGGGCGGCCGATGAGCCAGGTCGCGTCCCCGCTCACCCTCGGCATCTCCCAGTCCGATTTCGACGTGCTCGCGAAGAGCACGCTGCTCTCGGGCCTCTCGATCAAGGAGCTCTCGGCGCTGCTCGAGCGCCTCGACCAGGTCGCGGTCGCCCAAGGCACGGCGGTGGTCCGCGAGGGCGAAGAGGGCGACTACCTCTATTTCGTCATCGAGGGCACCGCCAAGATCTCCCGTCGCAAGCTCGAGCTCCGCCTCGCCGGCCCGGGCGACCACTTCGGCGAGCTCGCCGTGGTCGGAGTCCGCCGGCGGTCGGCGACGGTCACGGCGGTCACCACGATGCGCCTCGCCCGACTATCCCTGGGTGGATATCGCAGCTTCTCCCACGCGCACCCCAGCGCCGCCCTCCACTTCGTGCAGGCGGTGGTGAGCTCGCTCGGCGACGAGCTCGTGGGGATGACCGACACGATGGGGCGCATCCTCCAGATGCGGTCTCTCCCCCGCCACTCGACCATCAAGGTGCAGATCGACGACGAGCCCCCGCGCTCGGTGCCGCTCGGCACCGAGGTCCGGGAGCTGCTCCCGGGCTCGGTCGACGGAGCGCTCGTGGTCGCGGGCCTCACCGATCTCCGCCCGGTGTCGCTCGCGACCGGCCTCGTGGCCGACACGCGGCTCAACCCGCTCACGATGTCGGTGTGGGAGGGCCGCGAGATCTACCGCCGCACGGTGTGCCTCGCGACCCTCGAGGCCGCGCGCCGGGTCGCGCCCGAGGTCACGCTGCGCTTCGGCCCGTCGATCGGCACCGGTCGCGTCCTGTCGGTCGAGTCGACCGGCGTCGACGTCCTCGACCTCGCGGATCGGCTCGGGCGCTCGCTCGCCCACGTCGTGCGCGACGCGCTGCCGATCCAAGAGGAGCTGTGGATGGTCGGCGAGGCGCG
>JAEUKG010001211.1 GCA_016794325.1 Myxococcales bacterium
GGGGCCCGCGCACCTGGACCACCCGCTCGGCGCCTCGGAGCGCGGGTACGGCGGCGGGCTGCTCCCCCGGTGGGACGAGCGCGCCTCCGAGATCCACCGCGCCCGGACCGCCGCAGCGCACCTCGCCGTCGCGCTGGGTGAAGCACGCGTAGTCCGCGCCGAGCGACACGTGGGTGACCTCGAAGCGCTTCGGCTTGCGACCGCACCCGAGGAGCCCCAAAGCGACGAGCGCCGCGAGGAGGATCCCCCGGGCGCTCGTCGACACGATCACCGCTCCCCGATCAGAGGGCGAACGGGCTCGGCCAGCTCGCGCGGCGGCGGCGCCGACGCCAGGCGATGCCGAACGCGCTCGCGGCCGACACGAACAGCGCGAAGAGGCTGGCGCCGTCGGTGGAGGCGCCCGCGGTGGAGCAGCCGCCGCCCGAGTCGCCGCCGCCGGCCGCGCCCGACGAGGCGCCGCCGCTCGACGCCGCGCCCGGGTCGCCCGGGTTCTCACCGGAGGAACCGTCGCCGCTCGAGCCGCCGGAGGCGCCCGAAGAGCCGCTCGCGCCCGAAGAGCCGCTCGTACCCGAGGAGCCCGACGACAGGCCGCTCGACGACCCGCCACCGCACATCGACTTCACGAGGCAGTAGTTGTCGCCCTTGCCGCTGATGTCCTCGCAGCAGCCGCCGCCGGGCACGTCCGCGCAGTCGTTGTTCGTCGCGCAGGGCTTCGAGCAGAACGACTTGGTGCTGGTGTAGATGCAGGTATCCGCACCGAGATTGCCGTTGCAGAACGGCAGCGTCTTGTCGGCGGGGAACGCGCAGGCGTCGCCGAGCTTGCCCTTGGGCGCCGGCACCGGGGGGCCCGGCACGGCGCTGCACGGCTGACCCGACGCGGTGAACGAGGCGTTCAGCGTGTAGTTGCCGGCGTTGGCGGACGTGGTGCCGAACGAGTCGGCGACGACGTAGTAGGTGCCGCAGCCGACGGTCACGGTGACGCTCGAGTCGTGACGCGCCACGCACTGGCTGGTCGCGAGGCCGGTGAGCACCTGGACGTCGATGTCGGACGTGGCGTCGTCGGAGACCGACACGGTGAGCGTGCCGGGCTGGGTGAAGGTGGCCTTGTAGATGTACTCGGGGCCCGCCTCTTTGATGCTCGGCGCGGCGCCGCAGCCGTCGAGGAGCCGGCTCGTCGACACGCGCGTGTCGCGGGAGTCGGTGTACGGGAAGCTCGTGATCGCGATCGGGTTCACCATCGTCCCGACCGGGTTGCCCGCGGTGGTGCCGGTGATGCCGGTGAGGCGCCGCGGCGTGTAGCCGGCGACGTGCGACCAACCGCCCCAGGGGTTGGTGTTGACGTTGTAGCCGTACGACTCGATGAGGTAGGGCTCGCCGCTCGCCTGCGTGTGGCTGTACATCGCCACGTGATAGCCGGCCTTGTTGAAGACGTCGGCGGGCAGGAGGTCGTTCTTGGTGATGACGCCCGACGTCTGGTCGAGGCTCGACGTGGTGAAGTGCCCCACGCCCCACGCGCGGCTGACGAAGCCCGAGCAGTCGACGCCGGCGGTGCAGTCGAGGATGCCGTCGTCCGGCTGGGCGCCGGCGGCCTGCCCCTGCTTGATGCGCTCGTCGAAGTCGAGGAGCGTCTGGTAGCCGCCCCAGTTGTAGGGCAAGCCGACGAAGTCGCCGACGTAGTAGATCGACTTGTAGCCGCCGCTGCACGACGCGGTGAGGTTGGCCGACGTCGCCTTCCACGGGTACATCGCGTACGAGCGCGCCCGCACGATCGACTCTTCGCGGGTGATGGCGCTCGCGGCCGACGGCAGGAGCGACGCGAGGACGAAGGCCGCGAGGGCGGCGGTGCTCTTCTTGGAGATGCGGCTCATTTGGCCACCTCCCAGGTCGCGATCTCGAGGCCTTGGGCCGTCGGGCGCGTGAATACGAGTTTTCCGTGGCTGAGGACGAGCTCGCGGCGCGGCACGTAGAGGCCGGGCGCCGGCAGGGCCGCCTTCAGGGTGATGTCGCCGGTGGTGGCGTCGACGCAGACCGCTTCGCGGTCGACGGTCATGTCGGCGTGGACCTTCTCGACGCGGAGGCAGGCGGTGTTGCTCGTCGTGCCCGCGACGTGGCCGGCGTCGCCCTGGAGCTTGTGCTCGGCGCGGACGCCCCACTTCTCCCCTTCGAACGCGAGGACGCGGACGAAGAGGCCGCGGTCGTCCTTGACGACCTGGACGGTGCGCCCGCCCGAGAGCTGGCCCATGCCCTCCTTCTTGCCGCTCCACATCGAGGGGACCGACACCGGAGCCGCGGGGCTCCCGACCGAGAGCGTCTCCTGGTTGGGGCTCTCGACGTAGATGCGGTTCGAGATGCCGAGCGTGACGTGCATCACGTCGCCGGCCTCGGTCGGCACGTCGACCTCGCCGAGCGAGGCGCCGCCGGCCGAGAAGATCGAGACGCGCCGCGAGAGCTGGCGCCGCACCGCGAACGCGCCGTTCGGACCGACCGCGATCTCGTCGGCGTCGACCGGGACCTCGGCGAGCGTCGTGAGCTCGCCGCCGGCGCCCTCGACCCGCACGACGCGCTTGTTCTGAGCGTCGAGGACGAGGAGGCGGCCCTGCGGGTCGACCGCGACCGACTGCGGACCGAGCGCAGGCCGCTCCTGGACGGCCGCGGTGAGCCCCACGCCCGTGGTGCCCTTCCCCCACGCGAGGACCGTGCGCGCCGACGCGCTACCGACCGCCTGGGTTGCCGAGCCAACCCGGCTCGACCGCTCGGAGCGGGCCTGCTCGGAGCATGCGGTTGCGGTGAGACCGCACGCCGCGAGGACCAGAATCTTCCATGATTTCATGAGCGCCTACCCGCCTCGCCCCCCTCCCTCCGAGGAGCTTGGCCGGGGCCGTATTGACCCCTTTGGCGCCCCGAGTCAAGTTGTTTGGCGCGGATGGAGGCACGTTCGTTCGCCCAGGAAACCAAGGGTGATCGGTTGGATCGTGGCGCCTGGGGTGGTGTGCCCTCGATCGCGCCCTGAGGGGCGCGCTGCGCTACAGCGCCACTACGAAATTCCGCGGACACTCCCAGCGCCGCGCGCCGCGGAAGCCCCGCCCCCGAAGTGGGCACCCTGCTGCCGATTTTCGGGCGCCCTCCACCCGCCCCCCGAAGTGGGCCCCCTGCTGCCTAACTTCGGGCGCCCCGGAGGGGGCCTTACGCTCCGACGAGCTTGGCCACCGCGTCGCCGACGTGCACCTCGCCGGGCACGACCACGCGGGCGTAGATCCCTCGCAGACGGAGCCGCTCCCCCTCGGGGGACGCGAGCCACGCCAGCGCGTCGGCCCCGAAGCGCGCCGCGAACTTGGAGCAGCCGCGGTGCGGCTTGGGCGTGATCTCGAGGACGACCCCGCCGACCCGGACTCGGTCCCCGGGCGCGAGGTGGTCGACGCTCAAGTCGAGATCGACGTAGAGCTGATCCCCCGCGAGCGCCCAGCGGTCGCGCCCGCCAGCCACGAGCGCCAGAGCCCGGGTGTTGATGAGCGTGAGCTGCGACTCCAGGTCCTTGGCGCTCGGGTCCGGGTGGCGCTTCGACCACCGATCGCCCTCGGCCCCGCCGCGCTCCGAGAGCCGGCACGCGGTGAGGTCGTCGCGCAGGTCGGTGTCGGGCCGCACCACGATCGCCTGCAGGCGCCCGCTCCGGGGCGAAGACGCGATCGTCGGGAGCGCGGCGTCGAGCGTGTCGCGCGAGCGGTGCCGATCGCTCATGGGCGCAGGTACTTCCCCTTGAGGGTCGCCGTCCCGAGCTTCTTCGCCTCCAGCTTCGCGATGACGTCGCGCGGCGCCGAGGCCGACGTGACCCCCGCGAGCGGGCGTTCGCTCACCGCGTAGAGGGTCACCACGTAGGAGTGGGTCCCGACCGGCGGACACAGCGGGCTGAAGCCGAACGTCTCGGTGGCGAAGCTCGACGGCGTCTGCAGCGACGTGCCCGGCCCCTTGTACGTGCTCGGCGCGTTGCCGAGGAGGTAGTAGTCGGAGATGTCGTAGACCACCCAGTGCACGTTGTCGGTGCCGCCCAGCGTCGCGTCGGTCACGACGACCGCGTAGCCCTTCGTGCCGGCGGGCCCTGGCGACCACGCGAGCGGGAAGGACTGGCCCCCTCCGTCGCAGGTGTGGAGGATCGGGATGTCGCCGTTGTCGTCGAACGCCGGGCTGCGGATCTCCATCGGCGCGAGCACGTCGGGGTCGATCGGCGCGACGTAGGCGTCGCGCGGGCCCGCGTCGGGCGTCAGCGTCGCCGCGTCTTCGCCCGCGCCGCCGTCGCTCGCGTTCGATGCTTCGGGGCTGGTCTTCGGAGGAGCGGAGGTGGAGTCGCTCGAGCAGGCCCCGATGGCCGCGATCGACGTGAAGAGACCCGTGACGAGGACGAAGCCCAAGCGCATGCGACCTCCGGAAGTTACCACGTCCCCGCTCAAGGGATCGACGCGTGAGCCGTCCTTGCCGAGATGTAATGATGACCGCAAGCGGATCCGGCGACGCGCGTCGCTCCCTTTCGTGGCGTTGGTGGCGCTGGCGCGCGCCCGCGTTCATCTCCGCGGCGCTCGTGTGGGGTTGCTCCTCGGGCGCCCCGCGACCCGAGCCCGTCGACCAGGCGCCCATCCCCGCCAACGCCCCGAGCGACGTCGCGCCTCCGAGCGCAGCCGCGGCCGAGGTCTGCGCGCCCGGGACCACGCGCAGCTGCATGCTGCGCGAGGTGACGGAGGACGGATACAAGTATTGCCACGAGGACTTCGAGCTCTGCCGTCCCGACGGGCTCGCGTTCTACCCCTGCGGGGCGTACGTCGCGACCGACAGCGGCTACCGAGAGCGCCGACCCGGCGGCGGCTGAGCGAGTCGCTTCGAGCGCCGGCTCACGTCGGCGCAGCCGCCGCGCGGTGCCGTCCGCGCGCGCTCAGGAGCGACGGAGCGACTCCGGCGCCGAGCCGCCATAGCGCTCGCCGAAGCTCATCCGTCGCGGATAGGGGAGCGTGTCGTCCTCTCGGGACGCGCGACCCTCGCGCAGCCGCGACTGGATCGCCGACCACGCGCGCGGGTCGGCGAGATCGGGGTGGAGCCGCAGGAAGATCTGCCGCGGGGGCCCGGGGGGGAGGAGGAAGAGCGGGAACTGCTCGGGGAAGACGTCGTTCGGCTCGACCATGAAGCTCGGCTCGGCCCCCATCCCGTCGTCGTCCTTCGGCAACGACCGGAAGCGGCAGTCGGTGAGCGGCACGATCTCGTCGTAGTCGTAGAAGAGGACGCGGCCGTAGCGCGTGACGCCGAAGTTCTTCAGCAGCATGTCGCCGGGGAAGATGTTCGCCCTCGCGAGCTCTTTGATGGCGTCGCCGTACTCCGCGATCGCGTGCTCGAGGCGGGCCTCGTCGGCCGCGCTCACCGCGAGGTCGAGGGGCGTGAGGCGCCGCTCGACGTACACGTGCTTGAAGAGCACCTCCGAGTCGCCGACCTCGACGGAGAGCTGGGCGAGCCGCTGGATCTCGGCGACGAGCTCCTCGCTCATGCGCGCGCGCGGGAGGGCGAGGTCGACGAACTCGAGGGAGTCGATCATGCGGCCGGCGCGGTCGTGCCGCTTGACCATGCGGTAGCGCTCCTTCACCGCCTCGCGATCGGTCTCCTTCGGCGGCTCGAAGCGGTCGCGGATGACCTTGAAGACGAACGGGAACGACGGGAGCGTGAAGACGAGCATCACCATCCCCCGCGTGCCCGGGGCGACGACGAACGAGTCGCTCGAGTGCGCGAGGTGGTGCACGAGATCGCGAAAGAGCAAGGTCTTGCCTTGCTTCTGGAGCCCCACGAGCGTGTAGAGCTCGGCGCGGGACCGGCTCGGGACGACGGTCGAGAGGAAGGCGACGGTGGAGCTCGGCACCTCCATGTCGACCATGAAGTAGTGCCGCGCGAGGCTGAAGAGGCGGCCCGTGTCCTTGGCCTCGAGCAGCATGGCGTCGACGTAGACCTCACCGCGCGCGTCGAGGAGGAGCGGAACCACGAACGGGACGATCGCCTCGCCGTTGAGCACCCGACCCACGACGTAGGCGGCGCGGCCGCGGTAGAACGGCGACACCAACACCTGCACCTGGAAGTTCGGGCTGATGGTGAAGCCGCGCGGGAAGTGCTCGCCGATCGCGCGGAGCATGTAGCCGACGTCGCGATCGAGATCCTGGAACGGCCGGCCGAGGTCGAGCCCCGCGAGCACCCGCCGGAAGGTCCCCTCGAGGTCGATGCTCTTCGGGTAATACGAGACGTAGACCGGCCGCGTGCCCTCGATGTGCTCGGTGGCGATCGCCGGACGCGAGAAGATGGTCCGGTTCGCGTGGTAGCGCCGCGACAGGAGCCGCGTCGTCACCGAGTTGTAGAACGTCTCCGCGCACTCGGGCTGCTTGTGCTCGTAGAGCAGCCCGATGTACTCGCGTTTGACCTCGGCGAAGAGCGCCTCGGTGCGCTGGTCGGGCGCGAGCTCGCGGTCGAGCACCGCCACCGCCTCCCGGACGCGCTCGTCGTACATGTCGAGGCGTTCGCGCACCGCGTCGCCGGCGGCCGCGAGGTCCCCGCGGAGCCAGCGCTGCTTGGCCGCCTGGGTGATCTCACGGAACAGCGCGAAGTGCTTGTCGAACCCGGCGAGGATCGTCCGCGCCACGGTCTCGGCGGAGGTCATGCGTGCGACGGTAGCGTCCATCGCGCCGTCTTGGCCACCCGATGCCCCCCTCCGATCGCGTCCCGTCAGTCGGTCGCGGCGTCGCCGGAGGTCCCGCCGCCGGAAGGGACGCAGACCTTGCGGTTCTTCTTGCCCCCGCCCGTGGAGCGACAGCCGAAGTCGCTCGCGACGTAGGTCTGGCAATACGCGCTGTCGTCGAGCACCGGCGCGCCCGCGCCGGCGTCGGGCGCCGCGTGCAGGTCCTCCTTCTCGCACGAGAGGAAACACATCATCTGCCCAGTGGACTCGAAGGGCGCGCACACCTGCTTGAAGCCGGTGACGCACTCGCCCGGCACGGCGCAGCAGTCGGCGTCGGTCGTGCACAGGTGGGTGCAATAGCCGCCGCTCACGCGCGAGAGGCACTGGGCCGCGCCCCTCAACGCCCCCGCCTCGAGGCCGGGGTAACACTCGGACGCGACCTTGCACGACTGGCCCACTTGCTCGCCGCCGCGCGGCCCCGCGTCGTCCACGGCGCCGCTCGACGAGCCGCCGCCGCCCGACGAGCTCGACCCGCACGCGACGGCGAGCGCGACGGCGGTGAGCGCGGAGGCGACGTATCCCGATCGAATCACGACGGCGAGCTTCATGCTCCTGACTCTGACGAGCCTTCCGCGCGGGCGCAACTGGTCGACGGAGCGACCGGGTGGCGGCCCGCGCCCGATCTCCTCGCGCTCCGCGCGCTCGCGCGCGAGGAGCCCAATCTCCTCGCGCTCCGCGCGCGCGAGCGCGAGGAGCGCACGTGGTCACGGCGCTGACCTGGTCGCCACGGCGACCATCGAACCTGCTATTTTTGGCTCGATTCGCGATCGCGCGCCGGCGACGCCGCGCTACGCTCGAGGCATGACCTACGCGCGCGTCGTGCTCCTCGCTGCTCTCTCGGTCGGCGCCTCGGCGGTGGCCTTCGTCGCCTGCGGGAGCGACGCCACCACCGTCGACCCCGGAGACGGCGGCGGCACCGACGGCCAAGGCGGCGCCGACGGCTCGAGCAACGACCGCGACGCCGCGAGCTGCAAGGCCGAGGGCCAAGACTGCGCGACCAGCGGCGACTGCTGCTCCGCGAGCTGCGACGCGGCCACGAAGAAGTGCGGCAAGCCCGTCGGCACCTGCAAGGCGCCGGGCGTCGCCTGCACCACCGGCAACGAGTGCTGCACGTTCTCGTGCGTTTCGGGCAAGTGCTCCGACAAGCAGTGCGTGGCCGACAACCAGGCGTGCGCCGCCAACGAGGAGTGCTGCGGCGGCGTCTGCAACGCCGGCTCGTGCACGCCGCTCAGCGGGAGCTGCAAGACGAGCGGCAACCCCTGCGCCGCGGGCGGCGAGTGCTGCTCCAAGTTCTGCAACAACGGCCTCTGCAACGGCCAACCCTCGTTCTGCACCCAGACCGGCGACGCGTGCTCGACCGACACCGAGTGCTGCGGCGGCGTCTGCAAGAAGACCACCGGGCCGCTCGGGTTGTGCGCGATCGCGGCCGGCAACGGCGGCGGCAACTGCACCATCGCCGGCACCGTGTGCGGCGGCGGCGGCGTCACGGTGTTCGACGGCGGAGTCCCCCAGTGCGGCGGCGAGTGCTGCAGCCGCGCGTGCGCGCCCTACGGGCCCACCGGGGTGATGGTGTGCCAGCCCGAGAGCGGCTGCCGCGCCACCGGCGAGATCTGCGCCAAGGACACCGACTGCTGCGGCTCGGCCGGCCTCCCCGACGGGAGCGAGTCGAAGGTCACGTGCTCGAAGCAGGGCGGCGCCGCCCTCGGCAAGTGCGACAACGGCAACAAGTGCTCGCCCGCCGGGTCCATCTGCCGCCTCGCCACCAACTCGTGCAACGCGACCGACCGCTGCTGCGCGGGCACGGTGCAGACGCACCCGCTCGTGTGCGCCCAGGACGCGCTCGGCGTCCCCCGCTGCAAGATCCAAGCGGATTTCGACTGCAGCACGCAGCCGGCGCCTCCGCCCGGCACCGCGTGCGCATCGAGCGCCGACTGCTGCGGCAAGCCGTGCGTCCCCGATCCGAGCGGCGTCGGGTTCGTGTGCGGGACGACGTGCGTGCCCAAGGCCGGCGCGTGCACCACCCACGCCGACTGTTGTCCGGGGACGCCGTGCGTCTTCCCGCCCGGATCGTCCACCGGCACCTGCGGCGGCGTGGTCGGCAGCGACGGCGGCGTCTCGCCTCCTCCCCCCGGCGACGGCGGCGGTGGCGGCGGCTGCGCGCTCTATGGGCAGGACTGCAACACCGCGGCGGACTGCTGCAGCGGCGTGCCGTGCAACGGCGGAAAGTGCGTCGTCCTCATCAAGTGAGCCGACGCTGAGTGAGCCGACGCTCGGGGACGAAGACCGAAACAGAACGAGCGCGCAGCCTCCCCAAGGCCGCGCGCTCGCTCACCCGATCGGGCCGCGGTCAGAAGATGCTCTTGACCGTGCCCCAGATCGACTTGCCGATCGACGCCGCGCGATCTTCGACGGTGTGGATGGCGCCGCCGACCGCGTCGGTGACCTTGGTGACGAGCCCGGGGTCGTGATCGGGCGGCGGCTGCTCCTGCTCGGCGTACGAGCGCTGCACCGCCTCGTCGACGATCGGGGTGTTCTCGGTGATCACCGAGGCCTCGATCTTCTCGGGGGTGAACTCCTCGAAGCCGAGCATCGCGAGCATGTTCGGCGTGACCGCGCCCGTGACCTCGATGCCGTGCTCCTCCTGGTAGGCCTTGACCGCGGCCTCCGTGCCCTGGCCGAAGACGCCGTCGGCGTCGACGCCGAGCGCGGCCTGCATGCGCTTGACGAGCTCACCGCGGATGGGGCGGTGGAGGAGCACGAGCTCGTAGAGCCCCATGCTCGAGAAGGTGTCGGGACCCGCGATGCCGTCGGCCGAGAGGCCGTTGTCCTGCTGGTACTGCCGAAGGGCGGCGTCGGTGGCCTGCCCGAAGATGCCGTCGGCCTCGACGCCGAGCTTCTCTTGAAGGATTCGCACGGGCTCGCCAGAGAGCCCTCGTCGCAGCAGTGCCATGGTCGTCTCCTCGTGGTTTCGAGATTTCTCCCGGCGGCCTCCGCGCCGTGGCGGGGGACGGTCCGGGTGGGGGCCGTCATGCTGCGGCAACTGGCCCCGTTCGACAACCCCCAGCGCTCGCGCGCGCGTCACTCGTGGCGGAGCGCGACGATGGGGTCGAGCTTGGAGGCCCGACGCGCGGGGAAGAAGCCGAAGATCACGCCGGTGAGCCCGCTCGCGGTGAGCGCGAGCGCGAGCGACACCGGGTCGAGCGACATCGGCCACTCGAGCGCCCGCCCGAGCCCCGCGATCGCCGCGAGCCCGACGCCGGTGCCGGCGAGGCCGCCGGTGAGCGCGAGCACCACCGCCTCCGTCAGGAACTGGCTCCGGATGTCGCGCTCGCGCGCGCCGATCGCCATCCGGATGCCGATCTCGCGGGTGCGCTCGGCGACGCTCACGAGCATGATGTTCATGACGCCGATGCCGCCGACGACGAGGCTGATGGTCGCGATGCCGACGAGGAGCACGGTCAAGAACCCGTAGATCGCCGCCTGCGTCGCCTGGAACTCCTTCTGGGTCCGGATCCAGAAGTCGGGCTCGCGGCCCTCGGGGATGCGGTGGCGCTGCCTCAAGATCCCGTCGACCTGCCGGACCGCGTTGTCGGTCGTCTCCGCGCCCGTCGCCGACACGAGCATCATGCCGATCATCCCTGGCGGGGTCCGGATCACGCGGCTGCGCATGCTGCCGATCGGCATGAGCACGATGTCGTCCTGGTCACCACCGATGGGAGCCTCGCCCTTGGTCTCGAGCACCCCCACCACCCGGTACGCGTAGCGGCCGATGCGCACGCTCTTGCCCACCGGATCCTCGCCGGGGAAGACGCGCTTCTTGACGGTGTTGCCGATCAGCACCACCTTCGTCTTCGCCTGCTCGTCGTGCTCGGCCCACACCGCGCCCTCGTCCACCTTCCAGTTGCGGACCTCGAGGAAGGCGCGAGTCGAGCCGATGATCTGCGTCGAGCAGTTCTTGTCGCCGGCGATGACCTGGGCGCGCGCGCGGAGGATGGGCGCGGCGGTGCGCACGCTCACCGCCTCGCGCACGATGGCGCGGGCGTCCTCTTCGGTGAGGCGCGGCCCGGTGCCGGTCAGCGACCGCGCGCCCGAGACGTTCGAGTTCTGGGGGGCGATCATGATCGCGTTCGTGCCGAGCGACTGGATCTGCGACGAGACGGAGTCTCGAGCGCCGGCGGCGAGCGCCGTCACCGTGACCACCGCCGCCACCCCGATGAGGATGCCGAGCACGGTGAGCGACGCCCGGAGCGGGTTCCGCGCGATCGCCCGGAGGGCGAGCCATATCCCGCGCAGGACGGTCATTCGGTCCTCAGCGCCTCGATGGGGTCGAGCCGCGCGGCGTGGCGCGCGGGGAAGAAGCCGAAGACGAGGCCGATGACCAGGCTCGTCGCGACCGCGACCACGATGGAGTCCGCGCTCGGGGTGATCGGCCAGTCGAGCGCGCGCGCGAGGCCCATCGTGAGCCCGGTGCCCACCAGGATCCCGAGCGCCCCGCCGATCAGGCAGAGCACCATCGCCTCGACGAGGAACTGCCACAAGATGTCTCGCTCGCGCGCCCCGATCGACATCCGGATCCCGATCTCGCGGGTCCGCTCGGCGACGCTCACGAGCATGATGTTCATCACCCCCACCCCGCCGACGAGGAGGCTCACACCGGCGACGCCGAGGAGGAGCGCCGAGAGCACCGCGCTGATGGCCGCCTGCGTCTTCTGGAACTCGGCCTGCGAGTTGATGGTGAAGTCGGCCTCGCGGCCGGGGGCGACGCGGTGCCGCTGGCGGAGGATGGAGTCGATCTGCGCCTCCGCCCGCAGGGTCGTGTTCTCGCTGGTCGCGCTCGCGAGGAGCATGTCCACGCGCCCTGGCGACGTCGGCATCACGCGCGCGCGGTAGCTCCCGATCGGCATCATGATGCGGTCGTCCTGGTCGTCACCGAACGGCGACGTGCCGCGCGCCTCGAGGACGCCGATGACCTTGTACGGCGACCGGCCGATGCGGATGACGCGCCCGATGGGGTCCTGGCTGCCGAAGAGCTTCTCGGCCGGGGTGGCGCCGAGGATGCACACCTTGGTCTTGAGGAGCTCGTCGGTGTCCGTCCACGCGTCGCCGCGCTTGATCTTGAACTTCCTCACCGCGAAGTATTGCCCGTTGGTGCCGATCACCATCGTCGCGACGTTCTTGTCGCCGTAGACGATCTGCGACTGGGTGCTCAAGAAGGGCGCGACCTTGTCGACGCTCACCGCCTCCCGCAGGATCGCGCGCCCGTCGTTCTCGGTGAGGCGGCCCACCGCCTTGCCCCTCACCCCCGACTGCTGGACCGGCTGCGGGTTGATGAAGAGGGCGTTGGACGCGAAGCTCGCGATCTGATCGCCCACCTGCTTCGAGGCGCCGCCGGCGAGGGCGGTCACCGTCACCACCGCCGCCACCCCGATGAGGATGCCGAGCACGGTGAGGAGCGAGCGCGTCTTGTTGCGCAAGACCGCCGAGATCGCGAGGCGGAAGGCGCTGACGATCATCCACATCGGCTCACCGCGACGGCGAAAAGAGCGAGATGAGGAGGTAGCGGAGGAGGCTCACCGCGAGCACCCCGAGGACGCCGACCAAGAGCACGGCGCCCACCTGCGCCGAGCCGAGCGCCCCGAGGCGCGCCGCGAGCTGGGGAGCCGCGTCCGGCAACTGCCACAGGGCGAACGGCGCGAGGAGGGCCGCGATGCCAAGTGTATAATACAAGGATACCCGCGCCCGCTGGTCGGGGGTCAAGGGCCGGCCGACCCGCTTCTTGCCGTAGCGCGCCGCGACCCAGGCCTCGGCGAGCACGCCGAGCCCGAGCGGGATCCACGGCACCGCGTGGTCGATCACGAGCCGGTTGTAGAGGACGCCCCCGAGGACGCCCCCGAGGCCGGCCGCGAGCATCGCCGCGAAGACCGAGAGCGGCACCGGCCCGCCGATCCGGCGGCGAGCCGCGGCCTCCGGGCTCTCGTCGTCCGACTCGAGCTTGCTCGCCTCGGGCTCCGGCAGCGCGGCGAGGGCGGCGGCCGCGTCGGTCGGGGCTTCGTTCGTCACGTCGCTCACCATCCGCCCGTCGCGGAACGTGCACACCCGCGAGGCGCACGCCGCGATGTCGTGCTCGTGGGTGACGAGCGCGATCGTGATCCCGCGGTCGCGGTTCAGGCGCTGGAGCAGGGCGAGCACCTCGAGGCTCGTCCGGGTGTCGAGGTTGCCGGTGGGCTCGTCGGCGAGCAGGAGCGGCGGATCGGTCACCAGCGCCCGCGCGATCGCGACGCGCTGCTGCTGGCCTCCGGAGAGCTGGTTCGGTGTATGATGCACGCGATCGCCAAGGCCGACCGCGGTGAGCGCCTCCATCGCCCGCTTGCGCCGCTCGCCGGCGGGGACGCCGCGGTACTGGAGCGGCAGCTCCACGTTCTCGAGCGCGGTGGTGCGCGGCAGGAGGTTGAAGCCCTGGAAGATGAAGCCGATGAGGCGGTTGCGCACCAGCGCGCGCCCGTCGTTCGAGCGGGCGCCGGCGTCGATGCCGGCGAGGGTGTAGGTGCCGCGGGTGGGCCGGTCGAGGCACCCGAGGATGTTCATCAGCGTGCTCTTGCCGGAGCCGCTCGTGCCGACGATGGCGACGAACTCGCCGACGCCGAACGACAGGTCGAGCTCACGCAGCGCATGCACGACGCCGGCCCCGGACTCGTAGTCCTTCGACACGCCGGTGAGCTGGATGAGCGGCTCGGTGGGCTCGGGCACGGCGGGCATGATAGCGCGGGCCCGGTGCGGGCGACATCGCCGCGCGGCCGGGCCCGCGCTCGCGGTCGAGCTCGCCGGTCAGGACCCCTCGCCCGCGGGCGAGGGCGGAGGCGCGGCCGTCGCGGCCTTGGGCGGCACCGCGCGGGGCGCGACGCCCGGCGCGAGCTTCTGCTCGAGGTCGCGCTTCACCCCCGCGAGCACCTCGGGCCACGACGCCTCGAAGACCTCCTTCGGGCTCCGCGCCCACACCGTCACGTAGCCCGTGCCGCCCTTGGCCTCGGCCGAGATCTCCCCGTACACGTACCCGTTGCGGACGTCGATGAGGTGCGCCTGGGCGTAGGTCTCGGTCTCGTTGCTCAAGAAGGGGACGAAGAGGAGCGGCACGACGAGGACGTTCAGCGCCGTGAGCCCGTTCGCGCCGCCGCCGCGGTATCCGTGGTCGAACACCACGAGGACGTCGCAGTGGGCCCGCGCGGCCAGGAGCCGCAGCTTCTTCACGCTCACCTCCTGCGGCGCCTGCCACGACGCCGTCTCCTGGAAGCGACGCCGCCCGGTCACGAGCAAGGTGGGGATCCGATACGTGGAAGATACATGTTTCGTCGAGGCGAGCATCTTCTCGACGTCGTCGGCCTTCTCGTCGTCGAACGCGAAGAAGGCGACGCGCGAGGCCTCGCCGAGCTGGGGGGACGCGTCGAAGGCCTTCTTGACGTCGTCGTCGTCGATCTCCTTCGGCGAGTCGATCTCGAAGCGCGCGCCGTGGCTCGCTTGGTACGCGCCGCCGCAGCCGCCGAGCGCGAGGGTGGAGAGGGTCAAGACCGGAAGAAAAGAGCGAAGTTTCGCAAGCATGCGCCTCCAACGCACCGCGGCGTCGCACCTTACAGGCGACGCCCGCACCTGCCGAACCCTCCGAGCGCCGTCGAGCGCGCCTTCGGTCGAGCGCGCCTTCAGAAGATGCGCCGCGACTTCTTCTTCGCCTCTTCGGTGTCGTTCTCGTCGGTCACGACCTTGGCCCCGGCCGCGAGGCTCCCGCCCGTCACCTCGGTGTGGATGCCGTCGGTGATGCCGACGCCGACGACCTGGACGTCGGCCTTCTCGTCCCCGGGCTTGTCGCTCGTCACCACGTAGACGCGACCCTTGCCCTTCTCGAGCGGGGGCGCGGGCGGCGGCGGCGCGACCTTCTTGTCTTTGTCCTTGTCGGCCGAGCCGGACGCCGCCGGCGTCGGCTTGTAGCGGAGCGCGGCGTTGGGCAGCCGCGGCACGCCCTTCACCTCGTTCGTCTTGATCGTGATCGTGGCCGTCATGCCCGGCCGGAGCTTCTCCTCCGGGTTCGCGACCTCGACGATCGCCGAATACGTGACCACGCCCTGCACGTTGTTGGGCGAGTAGCGCACCTGGCTCACCTTGCCCTTGAAGGTCTCGCCCACGAAGGCGTCGACGGTGGCCTCGGCCTCCATCCCCTCCTTCAGCTTGCCGACGTCGGCCTCGTCGATGTCGGCCATGATGCGCATGCGCCGGAGGTCCTGGGCGATCACGAAGAGCACCGGCGCCTGGAAGCTCGCCACCACGGTCGCGCCGGGATCGATGCCCCGGTTCACGACGACGCCGTCCACCGGCGACACGATCTTCGTGTATCCTACATTCGTCACCGACTGGGTGAGCTGCGCCTCGATCGCCGAGATCTGCGCCTTCGCGCTCGCGACCTCGGCCGCGCCCATGTCGAACTGCCCCTTCGTCGCGTCGAGCTCCGCCTTCGACGCGAGGTTCTCCTTGAAGAGCCGCTGGGTGCGCTCGAAGTTCACCTTCGCGACCTCGTAGCTCGCCTTCGCGCTCTCGAGGCGCGCGCGCTGCGCGAGGAGCTGGGCCTGCGTCTGGCTCACCTGCGCGCCGTAGACGGTCTGGTCGATCTCGGCGAGGACGTCGCCCTTCTTCACCATCGAGTTGAAGTCCACGAGCACCTTGGTCACCCGGCCGTTCACCTGGGAGCCGACGTTCACCTGGAGCAGCGGCTGCACCGCGCCCGTCGCCTGCACCTTCTCGGCGATGTCGCCGACGCTCACCTCTTGCACGACGTACCGCGCGGGCGGCGGCGGCCGGTTCTTCGCGCGCCAGACCGCGCCCGCGCCCACGGCGGACGCCACGATGAGGACGAGCGCCCCGCGCCGCAGCCAGCGCCGGCTCCCCTCCTCGGCGGACAAGGCGCGGCGCAGCTCTTCGGTGGCGGGCTTGGTGCTCACAGGAGTCGGGGGATGGTAAGGCCACGCGGCGCCGCGGGCCATTCGATTGCGGGGCGGCGCTCCTCGAACCACCGAAAAAGCCCGGTCATTCCCGCACGTTGACGACCTTCCCAAGGAAAAACACGCGAGATTTGTCGAAGGCTTCGTGAACACGGTATCTTGGCATGCCGGTTCCACCCACGGTCCGTGGGGACTCCTCCCTCACAGCGGCCATCGGATGTGGACTCAACCGGTTCTGATGCAGAAGCTGAGTGACCGGGATCTCGTCGATCGGGCGAAAGGTGGAGACACCTCCGCCTTCGGGCTGCTCGTCCGCCGTCACCAGACCCGCATCTTCCGCCTGGCCGTCCACCTCCTCCGCGACCGCGCGGAGGCCGAGGACGTGACCCAGGAGACCTTCATCCGCGCCTACCGGGCGCTCGAACGCTTCGACGGCCGCTCCGAGCCGTACACCTGGTTTTATCGAATCGCAGTCAACCTCTCCCTCAACATGATCCGCTCCCGCAAGACCCAGAGGGTCGCGGGAGACACCGACGACCCGCGGCTCGACGCCATCATCCACTCGAGCCGCGGCGGAACGAGCCCTCTCGACGATCCCGGCGGCCAAGCCGGCCGGCGCCAGATGTACGAGGCGCTCTGCGCAGGAATCGACGAGCTGTCGGAGACCCTTCGTACGACCCTCATCGTCGTATGCATCGACGGCCGCTCGCACGAAGAGGCCGCTCAGGTGCTCGGCGCGCCCGAAGGCACGATCGCCTGGCGCGTCCACGAAGCTCGTCGCAAGCTAAAGCAATTCATGGAGGCCCGAGGCTTCGACCTCGAGGGAGATGGGACGTGAGTGAGACACGCAGCAAAGATGGTCTGGACCGCGCCCTAGCGAGCTGGCCCGGCGCCGAAAAATCCCAGTCCGATTGGGATGATACGGCGGCGGCGATCGTCGACCGGATCGAATCGGGAGATCCAGGTAAGACGAAAACTTACCTCCCCGATGAAACAATTTTCGCAGCACCCGTTGGACAGACGATGGAAGACGGTCATAACAGCGCGCACGCTTCGCCGTCGCTGAACGAGGACGCGAAGAAGTCCACCCGGGAGAACGGACCCATGTCGTTTACTGCTGATCGTGAGGGAGAGCGGAAGAGCCTTCAGGACCTCGCTCGCCTGGCGTCGCTGACGCCGGCGGCCCCCTCCACTGCGCCGAAGCCCGTCGCCCGCGCCGAAGGCGCGAAGGACGAGGACTCGGGTCTGATCAACCTCGCGGCGCTCTCGGCTCCCGCCGTCTCCGACTCCGTGGTGGGTCCGGCGACCCCGGCGCCCGGGCTCGCGAGCTCCGGCCTGTTCGACGACGAGCCGAACTCGATCGTGCCCGGCCCCGTCTCGGCGCGCGCCGCCGTCGCCGCGCCGATCTCCGCTCCCCCCGCGTCGGCGCGCATCAGCGCAGCGCCGATCTCGGCCGCGCCGGTGTCGGCCGCGCCGGTCTCCGTCGCGCCGGTCTCGGCCGCGTCGGCTGCGTCGGTCGTCCCGATGGCGCCCGTCTCGCATCAAGCCCCGAAGAAGAAGTCGGGCGGCGCGTTCATCGTGATCGGCGCGCTCGTCGGCGTCGCGGCGCTCGCCGCGGGCGGCGCGTTCGTCGTGCGCTCGCAGCTCGCGAAGCCGGCCGCGGTCGCGCAGACGGCGCCGAAGGCTCCCGAGGTCGCGGCGACCACGACGGCGGCTGCCCCCAAGGAGGACATCAAGGTCGCGCAGGCCGAGTCCACCACCCCGACCGACAACGCGCTCGACCCGTCGCAGCTCCCCACGCCCAACGCGGCCGCGCCGAAGGGCAACGCGATCGCCAAGGGCGCGCCGATCGCCGCTCCCAAGGCGACGACGACGGCCGACCCGGCCGCGAAGAAGGGCGAAGAGAAGCCCGAGGCGCCGCAGATGTCGGCCAAGGATCTCCCGCAGGCGACCCCGGGCGCGAGCGGCGGCCTGAACGACGCGATGCGCCAGGCGGCCGGTCCGACCTCGGCCGGCACCGACAACGCGAACGACAAGAAGGGCCCCGAGTTCGCCCCCGGCAGCGTCCCGCAGAAGCCCTCGCAGGGCGCGCTCACCGGCGCGCTCGGCGCGGTGCTCCCCGGCGCGCGCGCGTGCCTCGGTCCCGACGATCCGGTCTCCCGCGCGACGGTCGTGTTCACGTCGAACGGCAGCGTCCAGAGCGTGAGCGTGAGCGGCGGCGCGGCCGGCAAGCCCTCCGAGGGTTGCATCAAGGGCGCGCTCTCGAAGGCGAAGCTCCAGCCGTTCGCCGAGGCCACCTACACGACGACGGTGACCGTGCGTCACTGAGCCGCGCCACACCGGCGAGCTCGTGAGCGGGCCGAGGGCGACCTCGGCCCGCTTCGTTTTGTCCCGTCGGGTCCGCGTTCGTTTCGGCGGTCACGCGTCACGCGCGCAGCTCGGCGCCGACCTCGACGTCGAGGAAGTATCCCCGCTGCGTCCGGCGGATGAGCGCGCGCAGCCCCATCTTGCGGAGCGTGCACACCGCGGTGTAGACGCGCCGCGCGCCGGAGTGCGGGCTCACCCGCTCGCCAGGCCACGCGGCCGCGACGAGCTCCGTCACGGCGACGCAGCGTCCGGGCGCCGCGAGCCGCTCGTCGGCGAGCTTGCGCAGGAGCGCCCACAGCACGGGGTTGCGGGCGAGCGCGAGCGCGGAGCCGTCGGGGAGGTAGACCACGCGCTCGGCGAGCGCGAGGCAGAGCGACGCCGTCGTGGCCGGAGCGGCGGCGCGGATCGAGACCGAGGCGCGGGCGGGGGTGTGCATGTCGAGGGTCATGTCGAGCCGAGCTGCAACGATGGTGCCGCGCAGAAACCCCTGCGACGCTCGCCTCGTTCGCGGCGCGGCTGCGCATGTCGCGCACCCGGTTGCGCTTGGAAGGGCGGCGCGACCGAGGCCGATCCACCGCCGGTCGGTGCTCCCCTCTCGAAATTGGGCAGCATGCTGCCCAATTTTCGGGGCGGGCTGATTCCTGGGCCATATCCTGCACTTGGAAGTCTCCCAGGCGCTGGTACAAGGGAGAGGTGACCCGCGACCTCACCGTCTTCGTGATCGCCGACGCGCCCGCCCCCGGCGCGTGCCTCCCCGAGCTCGTCACGAGCTTCGGCGAGCCGAGCACCGCGCGGCTCTACGCGGCCGTGCTTCGCGACACCCTCGACGGCTTCCTCGACGCCGACGCGCAGCGCTTCGTCGTGCTCGGCCCTCCGGGTTGCGAGGACGTCCTCGGGCGCCACGTTCATGCGCCGTGGGTCGTCGAGCTCGTGGCCGGCGACCTCGACGCGCGGCTGCGTCACGCGCTCGCGGGCGCCGGCGGCCACGCGGTGGTCGTCGCCCGAGGCGACGTCCCCACCGCGCCGATGACGAGCCTCGCCGCCATCACCCGCCACCTCCGGGAGGCGACCGCGCCCAGGGCCGCGGTCGCGCCGCGCGACGACGCCGGAGGCGAGCCGGGCGCGGCGTGGCTCGTCGGTCTCTCGCACGCCGACGCCAGCCCCGAGCTCACGTCGTTCGCGAGCGCCGCGAACGCCGCCCGGGCGGGCTACTCCGGCGACGCGCTCCTCGTCGGCGATGCCGCGTACGCGATCGTGGGGCTCGACGACCTCAATCGCCTGTCGGCCGAGGTCCGCTCCCACCCCGACCGAGGGCCGAGGTGCGCGGATTTCTTCGTCAAAATGGACTGGTACGCGACGCCGTTCTGACGAGAACCAGGCGTTGACAGGAGG
>JAEUKG010001269.1 GCA_016794325.1 Myxococcales bacterium
TTCAGCACCTCGACCTCCTTCGCCGTGCAGCCCGCCGCCTGGGCCACCGTCGCGAGCGGCGTCCCCGGCGCGACCGCGACCTCCTCGCCGAGCGCGGGCGGATCGAGCGCGAGGCCGTCGAAGCCGAAGGTCGCGAGGTTCTTCGCCACCACCGCCACCGCGAGGATCTTGGGGACGTAGAGCGTGGTCTCCCACGGCAGGCTCCCCTCGCGCTGCGAGAGCACCCAGTAGTCGTTGGTGTTGTACTTCTTCACCATCGAGACGATGCCGCCGTAGCCCATGTTGTAGGCGGCCATCGCGAGCTCCCAGGTGCCGAAGCGCTTGTGGAGGTCGACGAGGAGGTCGGCCGCGGCCTCGGTGGCGAGCGTCACGTTGAGGCGGCCGTCGGCCCAGCGATCCTGGGGCAGGCCGTAGACGCGCCCCGTCTCGGGCATGAACTGCCAGAGGCCGAGCGCGCCGACCGGCGAGCGGGCGGTGGGCTCGAAGCCGCTCTCGATCATCGACAAGTAGAGGAGATCCTCGGGTGCCCCCTTCTTGCGGAGGGTGCGCTGGACCATGTCCTTGTAGCGGCCGCTCCGCTTGAGCCACACCGCCATCACCGCGTGGCCGCGGGGATCGTCCTTGAAGAACTCGAGGTAGCGCACCACGCGCGCGTCCCAGCGCACCGGCAGATCGGGCATCGTCAGCTTCGAGAGCCACGAGAGGTCCTTGCCGCCCTCGGCCACCGGGACCGCGCTCGGCGGCTGCGCCGGCGGCAGCCCCGAGGCGTGCACCCGCGGGCGGTCGGGGTCTTGCACGAGGGGCGACGGGAGCTCGCTCGGCCACGGCGATCCGATCGACGGCATCGCCGGGGGGAAGAGCTCGCGCTCGGCGGCGGCGAGCGCGCGGAGCTCCGGCGTGTCGGCGCCGAGCTGGCTCTCTTCGACCGTGGGCCCCGCGGCGACGGCGCGGCGGCCCGCGGAGTCGGGCGCGCGCGAGGCGGACGCGTGCGCGGGGGGCTTCGCCGGCGCGTGCGCGGCGGGCTTGCCCGCGGGGGCGGGCGGGTGCGCGGGGAGCTTGGGCGCGGGCTTGGCCGGCGGCGCGGCCGGCTTCGGCGCCGGCGGGCTCGGCGGCGCGGCCGGCTTCGGCGCCGGCGGGCTCGGCGGGGGCACGGTGCGGGTGGGCGCGGGGAGCGGCGCGTGCGCGCCGCCGTCGGGCCCCGCCCACGCGGCCGATCCAGCGAGGGCGACCGCGATCGACACGGCGCCCGCGGGGAGTGAATGCCTGGCGAACCACCTTCGACCACCCATGCCTGGTTTCTTCGCACACAAGCGACGAGAGGGTCAAATTGGCGGGCTGGCTTGGGATACGATGGCGACGATGGGTGGATTCTCGAGGTGGCTCTGGCGCGCGGTGGGCGCGGTCGCGCTCCTCGGCGCGCTGCCGATGTGCCGCGAGCCGACCCAGTGCGAGGTGACGCTGCGCACCGACGTCCCGTTCGTCGCCAACTACACCCGGGTCGGCGTCGCGCCGACGCAAGGCGCGAGCCCCTCCGGCCTCGCCGCGACCGTCGACGGCCCGTGGCGCGAGGACGGCTTCGTCGGGAGCCTCACCGTCGTGCCGAGCGGCGACAAGGAAGCCCCGCTCCTCGTCGAGGCGGTCCTCGCCAAGGGCCGCACTCCGGAGAGCTGCCTCACCGCGGCGCCGGAGGCACGAACCGGCTGCATCGTGTCACGGCGGCGGCTCGCGTTCGTGCCCCGGACGCCCCTCCGCGTCTCCATCGTCCTGTGGAACCGCTGCGACGGCGTCGTCTGCGGCAGCGACGAGACGTGCAACCGGCAGGGCGCGTGCGTGACCGCGAAGGTCGATCCCGGCTCGTGCTCCACCGAGGGCGGGTGCGTGATCGCGGGCGACCCGCCCCCGGGGACGGGGATCCCGACGGATCGCCTCGACGGGGGCGCGGAGGCGGGCCCTCCCGACGGTGGCACGATCGCGAACGACGGTGGCACGGACGGCGGCGACGCCGGCGCCCCCCGCTCGGTGGTGGAGATCGCGGCGGGCACCGCGCACGTCTGCGCCCGCTTCAGCACGGGGGCGCTCAAGTGCTGGGGCTGGAACAACTACGGCCAGCTCGGCCAGCCCGATCGCGAGAACCGCGGCGACTCGCCGGGGGAGATGGCGGCCCTCGCCGACGTGCCGCTCCCGGCCCCGGTGCGCCGCGTGTGGGCGGGCGGCGATCACACCTGCGCGCTCCTCCTCGACGACACCGTCCGGTGCTGGGGGCGCAACGACTATGGCCAGCTCGGCCAGGGCGACACGCTTCATCGGTCGGGCGTCGAGCTCCCGACGTTGAAACCGGTCGAGGTCCCGCCCGGCCGCGTCATCCGCGACATGGCGCTCGGGCGAGACCACACGTGCGCCCTGCTCGACAACCAGCGGGTCGCTTGCTGGGGGTCGAACGCCTTCGGCCAGCTCGGCATCGGCTCGACCGCGAACGTCGGGGACGCCCTGGGCGAGATGGGTCCGGCGCTCACGCCGGTCCCGGTCGACCTCCTCGCGGTGCAGCTCACCGCGGGCGCGTTCCACACCTGCGCGATCTTCGACGACAAGAGCGCGCGGTGCTGGGGCTACAACGGGTACGGCCAGCTCGGCCTCGGCGACGCGCAGGATCGCGGGGATCAGCCGGGCGAGGTCCCGCCCGCGAAGCCGGACTTCGGGTTCGGCGCGTACGCCACCAACCTCTCCGCGTTCGGCGACTCGACGTGCGCCCGGCTGAACGACAAGACGACCCGGTGCTGGGGGTACAACGGGTCGGGCCAGCTCGGCCTCGGCGACTCGTCGAATCGATGCGACCTGGGCGGGCAGACGCCGGGCAGCCTCCTCCGCCCCGGCACCAAGCTCATCGAGGTCATCGCGCGCGGCTCGAGCAACCACATGTGCGCGCGCATCGAGGACAACGAGGTGCGCTGCTGGGGCCAGAACGACGCCGGGCAGCTCGGCCTCGAGGACACGAGCTACCGCGGCGACGACCCTGGCGAGATGGACGCCTTCCTCCCCGCCACCAAGATCGGCTCCGGGCGCACCGCCGTCGCGATCGTGCTCGGCGCGGCCTCCACCTGCGTGCTGCGCGACGATCGCCGCGTCGTGTGCTGGGGCGACAACTCCCGCGGGCAGCTCGGCATCGGTGACTCCGACGCCCGCGGCGTCAAGCCGGGGCAGATGGGCGACGCGCTCGTGCCCGTCGATCTCCGCTGACGGCGCGTCACGGCGACTCGGCCCACGACCGCATGGCCTCGAGGTGCGCCGCGTCCGCCGCCGCGAGGTGACCGACCCACGCGAGGTGACCGGCGGCGGCGATCGCGAGCGACGCGAACGCGAGCGCGGGCGCGCGGGGGAAGCGACGCTCGGCCCGCGCGAGGCCCCGGCCGAGCAGCACGCACGCGAACGGCGCGAGGACCGAGAGGTACCGGAGGTGGCCGAGGAGCCCGCCCCGCGCGTAGGTGTAGGCGAGGAACGCCGCGACGGCGAGCGGCAGCGCCGCGCTGACCCGCCGGGGCCGGCTCGCGCCGGCGACGACGAAGCCGATCGCGGGGCCGAAGACGGAGAGCGGCGCGAGCACGGGGAGCCAGAGCGCGACGAAGATCGCGGAGTGCGCGTCCACCCCCCGCTGCATCGCCGTGAAGCGGTGCGTCTCGCGGAGGAACCACGCCCACTCGCCGTCGGCGCCGCGGCGCAGCACTATCCACACAAGGATAAAGGCGAGGGGCGGGCCGACGGCGGGCGCGAGGGCGAGCGCAGGCCGGCGGCCCCGCAGCGCGAGCCGCGCGAGCGCGAGCGCGAGGACGGCCCCCGTCATCACCCACGCCTCGTAGCGGAGCGTGGCCGCGGC
>JAEUKG010000029.1 GCA_016794325.1 Myxococcales bacterium
CGCGTCGCGGCGGCGCGACCACGCCTGCTACACTCGCGCCCGATGCTCGCCGTCCGTCACGGGCGCTCCGCGTGGGCGCTCCTCGCGACCGCGCTCGCCTTGGGGGTGTGCGTGGCGGCGTGCGCGCCCCGTCCGAGGGCGCGCGTCGGCGCTCGAGCGGGCGGTGGGGAGCCGGCGGCCTCGAACGCCGGGCGCGACGGCGCCACGTGCGCGTCGTGCCACGCCGAGGTCGCCGAGGAGTGGCGCGCGTCGCTGCATCGGAGCGCGTTCACCGACCGCCCCTTCGCGCGCGCGTACGCGCGGGAGCCGCGGGCGTTCTGCCGAGACTGCCACGCGCCGGAGGGAGACCCGAGCGCGGGCGTCTCGTGCCTCTCGTGCCACCGCGTCGACGAGCGCGCGCCGCGACCCGCGGGCTCGCCGCACCCGCCGCACCGCGCGGCGACGGGCCCGAGCGCCGCGTGCGCTCGGTGCCACGAGTTCGCCTTCGACGACGAGCGCGCCCGCGGCGCGATCGCGCTCATGCAGAGCACCGTCCGCGAGCACGCCGCGTCCACCTCCCGGGAGACGTCGTGCGTCTCGTGCCACATGCCTCGGGTCGCCGGGCATCGCTCGCATCGCTTCGGGATCACGCGCGACGCGGGCGCCCTCCGCGACGCGCTCGCGGTGGAGGCCGTCCGCGTCGGCGACGCGCGGGTGCGCCTCCGGCTGCGCGCGCTCGGCGTCGGGCACGCCTTCCCGACCGGAGATCTCTTTCGCGGGCTGCAGGTCTCGGTCGAGACCGACGACGACCCGACCGACGTCGCCTTCGCGCGCCCGACGGCGCGGCCGCCGGCGATCGCGACCAAGCTCCTCACGCGTCGGTTCACGACCGTGCGCGGGCCCACCGGGGCCTCGATCGTGGTCGAGACCTCGGACGACCGGCTCGCCCCCGACCGCGCGTCGGAGGTGGAGCTCGACCTCGGCGAGCACGGCCGCGGGCGCCCCGTCCGCTGGAAGGTCGAGTACCATCGGGCCGAGGTCGCGGACGACGACCCGGCGCCCGACGCCCGCGTCGTCTTGCACACCGGCCGGCTGTCGCCGTAGGAGGAGCTCATGAGGCGTGTCACGTCGTTCTCGATCGGCCTCGCGCTGCTCTCCGCCTGCGCCGGCTCGCCCCCCGACCGCAGCCCGCCGCCCGCGCGGCCGCCGGCGGCGGCGCCGCCTCGGGGGGCGACGGCGAGCGCGGCGGTCGCCCCCGCGCCTGCGCCGACGACGGCGGCCACGGCGAGCGAGCCGCCGAAGGCGCCGGCGTCGACGTGGCGGACGCCCGCGCAGAAGCAAGGCCCGCTCTACGTGGTCGCCGAGGGCCACTGCCCGGGGATGACCGTCTCCGCGATCCAGGGCGCGGTGCTCGTCGGCTACCGGAGCGGCCTCGCCCGCGCCGACGACCAAGGCGTGATCGACGACGACGCCGTCAACCAGCACCGCAAGCTCCCCGAGCTCGCGAAGGTCGAGCGCTTCGTGGGCCGGTGGCCCGACCAGGCGTACGTGGTCTACGACAACGACGGGCGGTGCGACCACCGCGTCCGCGTCGGGCGCTTCCGAGGCTCGGAGTGGCAGCCCGCCTTCGAGAAGGTCCACTCCGCGATGTCGGTCGACCCGGCGAGCTTCCTCCCGTACGGCGGCGGCGCGATCGCGCTCGGTCAGTGCGGCGGCTGCGGAGGGAAGGTCGAGGGCTGCCGCGACGCGTTCATCACCGACGGGCTCGCCCAGCCGCCGCCGCTCACGACCGACGGCCTCCAGAACCCCACGATCGCCGCCGCCCCGAGCGGCGAGCTCTTCCTCCTCGGGCGCGCCTGCGCGCCCAACGACACCGCGCAGTGCGGGCTCGTCCTCCGCCGGTGGGCGCCCGGGGGCAAGGTCACGACCGATTATCTCGGATCGGATGGTTACGCCACCCTCCTCGTGGTGAGCGGCGCCGAGGCCTACGTCTCCGGCAACGCCGCGTATTGGGCGTACGACGGCGCGCGGCTCGTGCGCGCGTCGTACCCGCCGGGGTTCTCGTCGCCGTACATCGCCCGCGCCGAGGGCCAGGGGGTGCTCTGGTTCCAAGACCGCGACGAGAAGTCGCAGCGCGTGGTCCGGCGGAGCAAAGACGGCTCGACCGAGGTCAAGACCGGGGCCGCGCCGCCCGAGCCTCGCGCCCGGAAGCTCTCCGATCTCCCCGCGCCCGTGTTCAGCGACACCGGCGCTCGGTTCACCGGCGTCGAAGCCGCCTCGACGGCGGCCGACGGCGGCGAGTGGATCGTCGCCACCTACGTCGAGAAGCGCGCCGGCTGGTACGAGTTCGAGATGCGGCGCGCCCTGCTGCACGACAAGCCGCCGGCGGAGGTCGTGCGGTGCGCGTCGCGGAGCACCTGGGGCTACGAGCAGGTCGAGGTGCCCAAGCCGTTCGTCTCGTGGCCGCCGCCGGTGACCGACGGCTGCGCGACCCCCCACGTGGTGGTGATGGACCTCACCGCGACCACGCCCGCGAGCTGGGACTTCCCCAAGCTCCGCGCCCTCTTCCGCAGCCGGCCGGAGCTCGGCGTCACCGAGATCCTCGAGATCCTCGTCGGCGGCCGCCGGCACGTCGCGGTGCGGACGGCGACCCCCGAGCTCGCGCGCCGGGTCGCCGAGGCCGCGGCGCGCAACGTCCCGATGACGAAGCCCGAGACCGCGTGCGGCGAGCCCCAGGTCGTCCGCCGGGTCCCGGTGCAGTGACCCGAGGGCTCCGGCCGGTTCACTCTCGAGAGTGAGCTACACCAAGAGCTGACGCGTCGTTCGAAGGGCGCGCCTCGCCAAGGAGCGCGCCGGAGCCTATCGTGGAGGGATGGGCCGGAAGGCGGAGGAAGAGGCCAAGGGCGCCAAGGCCGCCCTCGTGGCCGAGCTGAAGGCGCACGGCGCCATCCTGGGCGGGTTCGTCGGGCTCCTCTGGGTGATTCACCTCGTCAACGCGGTCGTGTTCGGCGGCAAGCTCGCCGCGTTCGGCGTCGCGCCTCGCTCGCTGTCCGGTCTGTGGGGCATCCTCTTCGCGCCCTTCCTCCACGGAAACCTCCAGCACCTGATCGCGAACACCGCGCCGCTCTTGATCCTCGGCTGGTTCGTGATGCTCCGGCGCAAGCGCGACCTCCTCTACGTGAGCGCCCTCTCCGCGCTCGTCGGCGGCCTCGGCACGTGGCTCATCGCGCCGTCGGCGAGCGTCCACATCGGCGCGAGCGTCCTCGTCTTCGGCTACCTCGGCCACCTCCTCTCGCGGGGGATCTTCGAGCGGCGGTTCTGGCCGATCCTCGGGAGCCTGGCGGTGTTCCTCCTCTACGGCGGCGCGCTCTTCGGGATCTTCCCCGGTGAGGTCGGGATCTCGTGGCAGGGCCACCTCTTCGGCCTCGTCGGCGGGGTCCTCGCGGCGCGCTTCCTCAGCGCGAAGCCCGAGGGCGCGCCGCCCGCGCCGAAGAAGCGCGTCGCCGCGAGCCTGCCCAGCGCCGCGCGCGCCGAGGTCCCGGCCGACGACGACCACGAGGACGAGCTCGCGGAGATGAAGCGGCGGCTCGGCCGCTGAGCGCGCTTCACTCTCGAGAGTGAACGCCGCGGCTCGCGTCGGGCCTCAGCGGCGATCGCTCATCGGTCGACGCGGCATTTGGCCCAGGTGGTCCAGACGTTCCTGCCGTCGTCGAGGATGACGTTCAACGCGCCGCCGACGCGGCGCGCGACGCGGCCCGGCACGTAGCAGTTGTCGTTCAGGAAGTTCGCGTAGACCCGCGAGCCTTCGCGCACGTCGAGCGGGCGGAGGCTGCCGTCGTGGACTCCCGCCGTCTGGCCCTCCCAGAAGACCACGAAGGCCTGCTGCGTCGCCGGGTCCACGCCGAGGACCACGGCCGGGTAGAGATAGGGCTCCTGGCCCCACGGTGAAAAGACGTCGGTCCCTGGCGGAAAGCGTCCGGGTTGCATGACGCCAGTGTGGCGCACGCGCCGGGCTTTGCGATCGCCTCCATGGATTGCTCAGCGATTGCTCATCCACCCCGGCCCGCGCGGTCCCCGCCGTCGCCTCCGGGTCGGGCCCGCCCTCGTTCACTCTCGAGAGTGAACGAGCCGTCAGTTCTCGATCGAGATACCGCGCTGCCTGGCGCCCTCGGGGGTCTTGGCGTTGTAGGCGTCGAGCCTCGCCTTGAAGTCCGCCTCGGGCACGTGCTGGAACTGGTAGAACTTCACGATGATGTCCTCGCCGGGCGCGGCGCGCACCGCGAGCGAGTGATCGACCGCCTTGCCGGGCTCGGGCGCGTCGTCGAGGACCCAGCCGCGGGTTCGCACGCACTCACCGCTCGCGCGGGGAGCCTTCGCTTGCGCTTGCCCCGCCTGCGGGTCGTCCACGATGCCGATGTCCCGGGTCTTGGCGCCGGCCTCGCAGAGCCCCTCGGCGCCCGGCCTGAGCGCCCCGAAGTCGGCGAGGGCCGGATCGCTGTCGAGCGCCGTCGCCTTGCCCGCGGCGAACGCCGCGAGTGAGCGATCGAGCGCGGGCAGCGGCCGCTTGCTCACCACGAAGAACACGCGCTCGACCCCCACCCCCTGTTCGTCCAGGCGGAACGCCTTGAGCTTGCCGTCGGCGCCCACCCCCGGCATCCGGACCTTCTTGCCGGCGACGAGCGGGTTCGCCGTCTCGAGCTTCGGGTTCGGGAAGAGGACGTTCACCTCGTTCTTCGCCGTCACCTGGAACATGTAGAGGTGCGCCGTCTCGGTGGCGCTCACCTCGAACGCCCCGAGCGTCCCCGTCGGCAACGGATAGTTCGGCGGCGCGACGATCTCCGGCGCCAGCTCGCCCGGACCGGTCGGGATCCGTGCGCGCAGCGACACCGTGAGCGCGAGCGCCGTCGCGCCGATGCGCGGCTGCAGGTCCGCGAGGATCTTCCCCGCGCTCGCCTTCTCCTCTTCGGACTGCCCGTTCTTCGCGCGGTCCGAGGCGACGCCGAAGAGGAGGCGCATCACGAGGTTCGCCTTCTCCTGGTACTGCTCGCGCGAGATCGCCCCCTTGTTGTACTCGTCGCACGTGCGCCGCTGGACGGCGATGTAGCTCTGCAGCCTCTCGCTCGCCTCGCGGATCGACTTCGTCTCGACCTCGCTCTTCGCGCCCGCGATGTCGAGCACCGTCACGCCGCCGCTGACCTTCACGCCCGTGTACGAGATCTCGGAGTCGCAGTTCAGCCGGGGGCGACCGTCGGGCGTGACCGGCTCCCGGCAAGCGAACGCCGCCGCGCCGAGCGTCGCGACCGCGAGCACGACGCCTGAGAACCTCGCCTTCACCCCGCCGAGACCGAGCCTTCGCATGCTGCCGAGCGTCGCCGCGTCGCGCGCGACTGTCAACGCCGTCGGAGGTCCACCGACGCGGACCGCTCGGGTCGGCACCAGGGCGGGCCGACCGTGAGTCACTCTCGAAAGTGAACCGTGCGCGAGCCGGCCGGCCTAAGATGTGGACGTGGGGTCGCGCCTCGGAGCTCGAGCGGCAGGCATCGCCCGCGCCGGCGCGGCGATCGCGCTCGCGTCGTGCGCCGCGACGCCGCCGCCCTCGCCTCCTGCGGCTCGCCCGGCCAGCTCCGCGGCGAGGCCGGCCACCGCGCCGGCGCCGGTCGCGCG
>JAEUKG010000032.1 GCA_016794325.1 Myxococcales bacterium
TGTCGGCCGCCCGGGCGGAACAGGCCTTGCTGTACGAGCTCCCATGACGAGCACCTCTCTCCGACTCACCCTCCCCGCGCTCCTCTTGGCCGCGGTCGCCTGCGGCGGCGACGCCGAGCCGGCGCCCGAGAGCTCTCGCGCCTCCATCGTCGGCGGCGACAAGGAGACGAAGGTGCCGTCCGCCGGCTACCTGCGCGTCGCCATCGACGAGGGCAAGAGCGAGGCGCGCTGCGGCGGCACCCTCGTCGGCGCCAAGCTCGTGCTCACCGCCGCCCACTGCATCCAACCCGGCACCGTCGGCGTCGCGTTCGGGCTCGGCAAGGTCGGAGGCAAAGACGACGTGAGCTTGGCGACGACGGTCTTCGTGCACCCCGGGTTCACCGGCAGCGCCGAGAAGCCCGGCCCTCACGACGTCGCGGCGGTGGTGCTGAAGGACGCGGTCGGCAAGGCCGTCGCGAGCCCTCGGGAAGACGCCCGCGCTCGACTCCAAGGGCGTCGCGGTGGGCTACGGGATCGTCACCGCCGACTGGAACGGCAAGGACGGCGAGCTGTCCGACGACCTCCGCAGCGCGACGATGAAGGTCTTCGAGGTCGACGGCGGTCGGTTCGCCGCCGAGGGCGTGACCGGCGCTGGCTGCGGCGGCGACAGCGGCAGCGGCTTCTTCGCCGAAGACAAGAAGACGCTGCTCGGGATCCAGTCGAACGGCGAGCGGCCCTGCAAGAAGACGGCGTGGAACGTCTTCACCGACGTCGCGAGCGAGGCGGCCTTCGTGAAGTGGGCGACCCAGTGCGCCGCGGACGACAAGCCCAACGACTGCTGGAAGGGCGCGATCGCCGAGCTCGCGGGCGAGGCCAAGGACCCGAAGAAGGAGGAGGCCCCGGCGGGGCCGCCCGGGCCAGACGCGCCGGACGACGACCTCTAGGGCGCGGACACGGGCACGGGCGGGGGTGCGAAAAATGACCACGCGTGCGGGTCTTTGCGCGTCGCTACGTTCGGGGGGTGCGGATCGCGACCGTGTTCTTCGCCGGGCTGCTCGTCCTGGTGCTCGCGGCGTCGCGGCTGTGCCACGACGGCCGCGCGCTCGGCGTCGCCGCGTCGACGTGGGGGATCGTCGGCGCGCTCGCCGCGATCGTGCTCACCGCCCTGCTCCCTCGCCTCGCCGGCGACGCGCTCGGGCCCTGGCTCGAGGGCCGGGGTCCGGGGCTCGGGCTGGGCCCCGCCGTCGCCCTCGCGGCGTCGAGCTGGATCGCCGTCGCCGCGGCCGCGGCGTGGGTCGTCGCGCGGGCCGACGACCGCGGGCCCGCCGCCTTCACCGGGATGGTGCTCGGCGCGTCGTTCTTCGTCCTCGGCGGGACGCTCGCGAGCGGCGGCCGCACCCGGCCCCGGTGGTATCCGTCGAGGGATAGCGCGCGGGACGCGGCCGCCATCGAGGGCTTCGTCCTGTTCGTGATCGGGATCGTCCTCCTCTTCACCGGGCACGTGAGCCTGGTGCGCCGGAGCCCGCTCGTCGGCCTCGGGGCGGCGCTCTTCGTCGCCACGTGGGCGCGGGTCGGCCTCTTCGTCGCCGAGGGCCTGTGGCGGTGACCGACGACGACCGGATCCGGGAGGTCATCGGCGTCGCCGAGGAGCTGCAACGCGCCGAGCGCGAGCGCGCGGCGGCCGAGGTGGACGTCCGCGAGGTCGGGGCCGAGCTCGGGATCGAGCCTCGCTTCGTGGCGCAGGCCGAGGAGAAGCTCGCGGCGCGGTCGATCACCAAGCTGCGCGTGGCCGTCGTCTCCACGATGCTGGCCGTCGCCGTCACCGGCGGCGTGGTGGCCGCGCTGCGCGCCCCCCGGTCGCCCGCGAGCCCGGCCGCGAGCGCGAACGCCCCGGGGCCGCGGCCGTGGTCGCAGCCCTCCCTCGCGGGGCGCGTCGTGATCGTGGACCGCTTCACCAGCGACGGCGCGGCGTGCGGCGACGGTCCGCTCGTGGCGGCGGGCGCGCGCGCCGAGAGCCGCGAGCGCGCGCTCGACGACGCGAGCCTCGCGGGCGCGCACGCGCTCGTGCTCATCCACCCCCGGAGGCGAGCCTTCGACGAGGTCGAGGTCGGCGCCATCGAGCGCTTCGTGCGCCGCGGCGGCGGCCTCGTGATCGCCGACCTCGGCTGGTCCTGGGTCTCCAACGCCAAGAAGCCGCTCGAGGCGCTCCCCGCCAACGTCCTCGGCGCGCGCCTCGACTTCGGCTTCGAGCCGACGGCCACCCGCGGGCTCGGGCGCGTCGAGATCGAGGGCGCGCCCCCCATCGCCCGGACCACGGGGTGGGTCGCGGGCGCGCTGCGCCTTCGGGGGCCGGAGCCGCGCGTCCTCGTCCGCGATCTCGACGGCGCGCCGGTCGTGGGCGTGGTGCGGAGCGGGCTCGGGCGCGTGGTGGTGCTCGGCCACCACGGCCTCGTCGACGACAACCCGTGGCTCCTCGCGTGGAGCGTGGCCGCGTCGCTCGGCGAGGCGCGCTGAGCGAGCGCGGATGGAGGCGCGCCGCGCCGAATTTCGCGCGGCGGTGCACTCTTCGGTGGTGGCCGAACGTGCGGACCTGGTGCGCCATGTGCTGAC
>JAEUKG010000033.1 GCA_016794325.1 Myxococcales bacterium
CGACGCCTGCGATCCCACGGCCGGCGTGATCCACACGCCACTGGCCCTGGGCCAGAGCTGCAGCGACGGCAACGTGTGCACCGGCGCCGAGACCTGCAACGGCGCGGGCGCGTGCGTGAGCGGTCCCGCTCCCGCTGTCGACGACGGGAACCTCTGCACCGTCGACGCGTGCGATCCGATCACGGGCGTCACCCACACCGCCGTGCCGAACTGCGATCCGGCGCCGATCACGGGCGACGCGCCCTTCGAGTCGCGGGCGTCGCTCCTCGGGCGGGTCCTGGACTCCGCTGGCGCGCCGGTCAGCGGCTTCTCGATCCACGTCTATCCCGAAGAGACTACGCGGCCGGAGCGCGCCGACGTGGTGCTGACGACCGCGGCCGACGGCAGCTTCCGCGCGCGACTCACCGGCTTTCCGGAGGTCGAGCCCGAGGGCACGCCGCCGAGCCGCTTCGTGGTCGCCTTCGACGCGCCGGGCCGCATCCGCGCATACCGGGAGGCCTTCCTCCACGCAGGGACGGCGCTGGATCTCGGGCGCGTTCGGCTCGTGACGCGCGATCCGAGGGTCACGGTCATCGGCCCGGAGGGCGGCACGGCGACCGACTCCGCGGGCAAAGTCGAGGTGGTGGTCCCTGCCGGCGCGCTCGCGGCGCCGGTGCCGATCCAGATCACGCCCTTCGACAAGCGCGAGGACTTCTCTGCGCCCCTACCCAACGCGACGATCACGATGTACGGCTTCGAGCTCGAGCCGAGCGGGACGACCTTCGCGCAGCCCGTCACCGTGCGGGTGCGCAACGACAAGAGCTTCCCGACGAGCATGGCGATCCCGGTGGGCTACTTCGACGAGGTCGACGGGCGCTGGCACCACGAAGACGTCGCGACGTGGGACGGTGCGCGCTTCGCGTCCAAGACGACGCACTTCTCCGTGCACGACACGAACGCCACTGGGAAATACGAGCTCGTGGTCGCCGTGACCGGGGGCCCGGACCCCAACGCGGACGGGAGCAAGGTCTGCGGCGGGAGCAGCGTCACCCTCGGCACAGGTGGTCTCGCTCAGGACTTCGGAGGTCCGAGCTACGTGGTGCAAGGGCAGTCCGTCGGGGTCTCGCTGAACTACAACGGGCAGAAGGCCGCTTCGACCACGATCGGCCCGGCAGGTACGTCGGGCGCCGCGGCACCGCCGTCGGGCGTCGCCGTTCCGGTGCGCGGCATCAAGATCTCCGCTTCATGCGTCCCGCAAGGCTCCGGCGGCGGCGGCGGCGGGTGCGGCGGCGGCGGTGGAGGTGGTGGTTGCGGCGGGGGCTTCTCTTCCTTCCGAGGCAGCATCGAGGCGCTCATGGCGCTTCGGGGGCTGTCCGTCACGAGCGACGTGGCGGAGGGCGATCGGGAGCTCGGCCTCGACGGCAGCGTGGATCTCCCGCTCCAGGGCGACGGGACGTTGCCGAGCTCGGGAGTGTTCCCGCAGCGGGTCAACTTCTTGGGAGGAACCTCGGCGTGTGTCAGCGGCGGGACGTTCGGCGTGTCGGCCCCGAACGCACCGGGGATCCCCCTCGCGGGCGTCGAGCGTGGGCCCGCCGTCCTGACGCGGCCGGTGCTGGTTCACCATCGGCACGCGTCGTCGGTCGGGGTGGGCTGGGCGCTCGGCGGGGTCGAGCGCGTCTACCGAGCGGCGGGCAGCGACTACGCCGAGATGGTGCTCGGGAGCGGCGCGCACGAGACGTTCCGGCCGCGCGCCTTCGCGAAGCTCGTCTCCCCAGCCGAGAGCCTCCTGACGATCGCGCGCGACGAGGTGACGGGGGAGATCTTCACGGCCACCGCGGCCGGTGAGATCCAGACGCTCAGCGCGAGCGGGGCGCGCACGACGATCCTCTCTGGGCTCTGGGGCGGCGAGGTGCCGCTCGCGATGGCGACGGCCATCGTCGGTGGCGCGCGTCGCTACTACGTGGTCCTGCCGACGCGCCTCGTGGAGGTTGGGCCTGGGGGCGTGTCGGTGCTCGCGGCCCGCGCGCCCGCGGCGGCGGGAGACTACGCCGATCAAGCCCCCGGGGTGGCGATCCGCGGCGCGCTCCTCGTGTACGCCGACGGCGTGACGCCGGCGCTC
>JAEUKG010000054.1 GCA_016794325.1 Myxococcales bacterium
GAACCCCTCGATCCTCGCGCACCTCGACGACGCGGCGGCCACCTTCGAGCACATGGCGCCGGCGGTGTTCGGGGTGAGCGCGGGCGAGCTCGGCCTCGACCGGTCCGACGCGAGCGTCCACCGGCTCTCGCGCGCCCTCACCGCCGCGCGCCGCGACGCGTGGATGGAGGGCGGCGCCGGCACCCCGGAGAGCGCCCTCTTCAACGTCGTCGTCCACGGAGCGGCGTACGTCGGGGCCTGCGTCGTCGCCTCCCATGGCGGCGCGTGGGCCGTGCGCCGCCCCCTCTGGGAGAGCCTCGTCACCCTCGAGTCGCGCGCCGGGGTCGGCGATCTCCCGGTGTTCCACTGGTGGCTCAAGTCGCTCTCCGACGACGCGCTCGGCGGCGCGCTGGGGACGCTCGCCGACCGCTACCGCGCCTACGTCGAGGTCCCCTGCGCCGACGTGGGGGCGCTCCCGGTCATCGCGCCGCCCGACCGACGCCTGCCGAGGCTCGAGAAGATCCGGTACGATGTATTCTACAAATATCTGAAGGCGCACCTCCCCGAGCTGAAGGACGTCGGCGAGCACTTCCCGAGCCCCGAGCGCTTCGGCGAGCTCGGGTTCCGCTGGATCGCGCCCCGCCTCGTCGGCGGCGGCCGGATGCTCCTCGTGTGGGGGCCGGCCAAGGCCGGCGTCCAGGCCTTCTGGCTCACCGCCGCTGGCTTCGAGAAGGCGGCGTGCTTCGAGCACGACGCGGGCGCCGAGCCGACCCTGGCGGAGGACGGCGACAAGCTCGTCTTCACGGTGAAGCGCGGAGGCGCCGACGTGAAGCACGAGGTCTTGTGGTGGGGCCCCTGAACGCTATCCCGGACGGCGCAGCGCGGCCGCGGCGAGGATGCACAGCGCCGGCGTGACCACCATGTGGTAGCGGTCCTCGCCGAAGAAGACGGCGTGGGCGACGATGGTGGTGCCGAGGAGGGCGACGGGCATGAGGAGCGCCGGCCGCGCCCGCGGGCGCCCGGGCAGGGGGAGCCACGGGAGCAGCGCCGCGAACGCCGCGAGCGGCCAGAAGGTCGGCTCCGCCGCCTGGAAGCCGAGGTACGCCGCGAGCGCGACGCCGAACGCGAGCGCGACCTGCGTCCGCCGCCGGAGCGCGATCGCCACGAACCCGAGGGCGGCCGTGCACACGAGCGCGCGGTGGCTCGCGGTGAGCAGGCCGCGCACGGCGACCCGCCGCTCCTCGGGCCAGGCCTTGGGGCGCGCCTCGCGCAGGTACTCGACCGGGAACGACTCGTGATCGAACGTGTAGGCGAGCTTCTTGGGCACGAGCGCGAGCCAGCGGCCGGGCGTCGCCTGGATGTGGTGGAGCCCGTAGGCGAGCCAGCAGCGGTCCTGCTGCACCTGCCCCGTCACCTCCCGGCAGCCGTCGCTCGAGCGGAGCGTCTCGAAGCGCCCGGTGGCTCGAGGGAACGCGCCGATCGCGAGGTTCCACCCCGCGTTGGTGCTCACGAGCGCGCAGCCGTCCATCACCCGGCAGTTGCGCGCCGTCCACGGGAGCACGGGCACGAGCGCGACGGCGCACGCGACCGCGGCGCCGAGGGCGCCGACGCGGAGCCGCGCGGCGAGGGGCGCCCCGCGCGCGCGCACGACGACCAGGCCGAGGAACGGCGCGCACATGAGCGCCTGCGGCCGCACGAGCGCGGCGAGCCCGAGGACGAGCGCGCCCGCCGCGAGCCCGAGCCACGGCCGGCGCACCTCGACCGCGACCCAGAAGGCGGCGAGCGACAGGAGCGCCGCGAGCGGCTCCGTCATCGACAGCGCGGCGTACACCACGAGGCCCGGCGAGAGCGCGACGAGCGCGCCCGCGGCCGCGGCCCGGCGGAACGAGAGCCCGTGGCGGGCGAGGGCGAACGTCACCGGGGCGAGGAGCGCCCCCGTCACCACGTTGACGACGTCGGCCACCGCCTGCGTCGCCCCGAACACGCGGTAGAACGCGCCCAGGAACGCACTATACCCAACGGGATAGTGACACCAGGGGTGCCACACCGCGCGCCCGGCGATCATGACGTCGTCGGAGTAGCCGAAGCCGGCGGCGATGCGGCGGGCCCCGAAGTCGTAGTAGTGGCCGTCCCACACCGGGGCCTCGCCGCCCCACTGCCACACCACGAGCGCCCTCGGCGCGACGGCGAGCGCGAACAAGACCGCGGCCGCGATCAGGGCGCGCTCGCGCTCCCTGCCGGTCACGGCTCGGCGCGCTCCCGCATGCGGCGGAGGTAGGTCCGCTGCACCTGCTGGGGATCGAGCCGCAGGTACTTCGCGAGCTCCGAGATGAAGCCGCGCACGTAGACCGACGCCGGGAGCTGCGAGAACGCCTCCTCCTCGATCGCCTCGAGGTGCGAGCGCGCGATCTTGGTGCGGGCGCTGATCTCGCCGAGCTCGACCCCTTGCGACTCGCGCACCTTGCGGAGGAGCGCGCCGGTGAACTCGGTGTCGGGGCCGATCTCGCGGAGGAGCTCGCTCTGGAGCATGAGCTGCTCGGCGGCGAGGGCGGGGCGGGGCACCGCGGCGGGGGCGGCCTCGAGATCGGGCTCCGGGAACATCGACAGGTCGTAGGCGCGGCGGCGGATGGGGTCGAGCAGCGTGTCGTACGCCTCGTCGAGCCGGCCCTGCTCGGCCTTGAGCTGCTCCTCGTCGAGGAGCGACGCGGTGGCGAGGCCGCCGGTCGCGTACACCTCCTTCTGGCGCTTGTACGCGCGGCGGATCTCCTCGTCGCTCGCCGAGCGGCCGACCCCGAGGAGCGCGTACAGGGTCGCCTTCTCGAGCGGCATCGGCGGCGGCAGGCTCCCTCGCTCGGCGCGGACGGTGCCGAGCGCGACCACGCGGCGCGCGATGCGCTCGAGGTTGCGGGCCGCCTTCGAGGTCGGGCTGTCGACGAGGAGCGGCTTGCCGCGCCGCACGCACAGCCACACCGTGTCGTCGTGCTCGATGTGGCCGAGCTCGTCGAGGTGCACGCCGTAGTGGCGGTCGACCACGCTCGCCATCCAGCTCCCGAGCTCGAGGTCGGTGCGCACGCGCGTCTGGTTGACGACGAGGTGGGCGCGGAGGCGGTGGGCCTCGCTCCACGCGAGGTCGGCGAGGTGCCGGTCCATCTTCGACAGGGTGCGCACGAGATCGAGCGGCGCGGGCAGTCGGCCGTGCTCCTTGAGCGCGCGGTCGAGGATGCCGAGGCGCAGGCGGTCCTTCATCAGCGCGCGGCGCAGCTTGCGCTTGAAGGCCGCGCGCAAGAAGCGGTAGGTCGCCTCGATCGCGGGCGGCTCGGGGAGGGTGACGCACACGCCGACGTCGGCCGCGATCATGAGATCGAGCGCGA
>JAEUKG010000197.1 GCA_016794325.1 Myxococcales bacterium
GGCTCGGCCACCGCCGACAGGAGCAAGCGCGGCGCGGTGATGACGTAGTCCGAGCGCGAGACCAGGAGCGGCGCCGCGAGGAACGAGGGCATGCGGACCACGACCCGCCGGGACAGCCCGCGGGCGGTGAGCGCGTCGTCCACCGGGCCTCCGGGCACGCCGCGGGGGGCGATCTGCACGTGGGGGAGCGCGGCCCAGGCCTCGAGCGAGAGCGGGCGCCGCAGCGCCGGGTGCCCGCGCCGCACCGCGCACAAGAACTCGTCGTCGAACAGGTGGCGCTGGATCGTGCCCTCGGGGATGCTCACCCGGGGGACGATCGCGAGGTCGATGCGGCCCGCCTCGAGGTCGGCGCCGAGGTTGCCGTCCACCGGCCGCAGGAGGAGGCTCGCGCGCGGCGCGCCCTCGCGGACGGCCTCGGAGAGGGCGGAGAGCATGTGCGCCTCGACGAGATCGGTCGTCGCGATCACGAAGGTGCGGTCGAGGGCGGCGGGATCGAACGCCCGGGCGCGGACGAGGCTCCGGGCGGCGTCGAGGACCCGCCGCACCTCGGGGGCGAGCGCGTCGGCGCGCGGGGTGGGGACCATGCCGCGAGGCGTGCGCACGAAGAGCTCGTCGCCGAAGGCGCCGCGCAGCCGCGCGAGCGCGCGGCTCATCGTCGGCTGGCTCCGGCCGGTGCGCCGCGCCGCGCGCGTCAGGTGGCGCTCGCGGTGGAGGGCCTCGAAGAGGGCGAGGAGCTCGAGGTCGGGGATATCATCCACAGATTGCATGACGATGATTCAGTTTCATGCACTACCAGGATGATTGGACCGGGCGCAAGCTCCGGGGACGAAAGGAAACGCCACCATGTTCACGGTCTTCGGAGCCAGCGGGAATACGGGGTCGGTCGTCGCGGAGTCGCTGCTCGCCCAGGGCGAGAAGGTGAGGGTCGTCGCGCGCTCGCGCGACAAGGTCGCGGCGCTGGCCGCCAGGGGCGCCGAGGTCTTCGTCGGCGACGTGCTCGACGCTGCGAGCGTGGCGTCGGCGCTGCGCGGCGCGGCGGGCGCGTATTTGCTCATGCCGCCCGACGCCCAGTCGAGCGACCTCCTCGCGCGCAACCGGAAGCTCGCGGAGGTCTACGCGCGGGCCATCGACGAGGTCGGGCTGCCGCACGCGGTCCTCTTGTCGTCGATCGGCGCCGAGCTCCCCGCGGGCACCGGGCCGATCGTGAGCGTGCACGTCGCGGAGCAGCTCCTCGGCAAGACGCGCGCCAAGCTCACCGCCGTCCGCGCCGCCTACTTCATGGAGAACCTCCTCGGCTACGCGCACCCCATCAAGGCCGACGGGGTCTTGCCGGTGTTCGGCGGCGGCGAGTCGTACCCGTTCCCGATGGTCGCGACGCGCGACATCGGCGAGGTCGCCGCGGGCGCCCTCCGCGCGGGGGCGTCCGGAGCCGGCGTCATCGAGCTCTCGGGCCCTGCCGAGGTCAGCTTCGAGGACGCGGCGCGCGAGGCCTCGGCGATCGTCGGCCGCCCGGTGAAGGCGACGGCGCTCCCCATCGACGGCATGGTCCCCGCGCTGACCGGGCTCGGCTTCTCGGCCAACGTCGCCGGGCTCTACCGCGAGATGACCGAGGCCTTCGGCCGCGGCGCCGTGCGCTTCCAGGGCGCGGGCCGGTCGGTCCGCGGCAAGGTGACGCTCGCCGAGGTGCTCCGCCGCGGCCTCGGCTGACGCGCGGCGCCGCGCGGCGCGCCCCGCCCCCGCACCCGCGAGCACACAAGGGCGATGCGCGAGCCCGTCTGGCGCCGAATGCCAGGCGGGCCGTCGCGTCTTCGGCCATGATGGGACGATGGACCTCCGCGCGCTCCGTGTGCTGGCGATCGCCCTCGGCCTCACCGCGTGCGGGGACTCGGGCCCCTCCGCGAACCCGC
>JAEUKG010000318.1 GCA_016794325.1 Myxococcales bacterium
CGACGCCGGCCTCTCGGTCGACGGCCGCCCCCTCACCGAAGACGAGGCCGACAAGTCGCTCTTCGTCGCGAACCTCCTCCCGCCCGCCACCGACAAGCCCGCGGGCGCGCCGAAGCTCACCGTCGTCGTCGACCCCGGCCGCCACGTGTTCAGCGCCGTCAAGCAGGGGTTCGTTCCGGCGTCGGTGGAGGAGACGTACCAGCCAGGCTCCACCGCCACCGTGAAGCTGTCGCTCCTCCAGCAAGACACGGAGCTGTCGATCCAGTGCGAGGTCGCGAACGCGGCGGTGCGCGTCGACGGCGTCGACGTCGGGCTCGCGCCGCTCGTGGTGCGGCGGCCGGCGGGCAAACACGCGGTGGACGTCCGCGCCGCGAACTACCAGCTCTACTCGACCGCGGTCGAGCTCCAGCCGGGCGAGCGCTCCACCATCGTCGCTCGGCTCCGGTACGAAGAGACGTCCATCTTCAAGCGGCCGATCTTCTGGATCGGCCTCGGCACGGCCGCCGTCATCGTCGGCGGCCTCGTCACCTACGCGCTCTTGCCGACGCGGCCCTACGACGGAGGGAACACGGGATGGGTCGCGCAGCCGCGCTGACGGTCGGGGCGCTCCTCGCGCTCGGCGCCGCGTCTGCCTGCTACCGCGCGGGCGAGCCGCAGCTCGTCGTCCAGGTGGACACCGACGTGCTCACGCCGGCCGACGCCCGGGCGCGCGAGACGGCCACGTTCGACGCCGCCTTCGACCGGCTCCGCGTGGTCACCGTGTGGCCCTCGTCGGGCAAGCGCGACAACCGCGACATCCTCCTGCCGTCGCGCGGGTTCTTGCCCGCGACGTTCGGCGTCCCCGCCGGCCCCGACGGCGATCCCGAGGTCGAGATCACGCTCACGCTCTACAAGCAGACCGACATGGGGGCGCTGTCCGAGACGGCGGAGGTGCCTCCCGCGCTCGCGATCACGCGGGTCGTGCGGGTGCGGGTCCCCGACGACGATCGCTCGGGGGTCCGCGTCACCCTCCGGGGCGAGTGCCTGGGCGTGGCGCCCGATCGCGCGCGCGGCCTCGGGTGCGTCGACGATCCGCGCCGGCTCGCTCCGTTCGACGCGAGCGTGGAGGTCGGTCGCGACGACGCGCCGACGGCGGCCGGGACCTGGCCGCGCGGCGACGAGGTCCCTTGCCGCGCGGAGAAGGTGAAGGGACGGGTCTGCGTCGAGGGCGGCCTCACCGTCGTGGGGGAGCGCGCGGCCGCCGCGCCCCCGGACCCGCGCCGCGTCGCCGTCGACCGCCCGCGCGCGGCCTCGCTCGAGCCGTTCTGGCTCGACGTCCTCGAGGTGACGGTGAGCGATCTGCGCCAGCTCTTCGCGCGCGGCCTCGCCGCCGAGAAGCCGCCGACCGCCGATCAGCGTGCAGGATGCAACTATCGGGACGCCCTCGGCCCCGGCGACTTCGACGCCGCGCGCTGCGTCACGTTCGCGACGGCGCGTGCCGCGTGCCGCGCTCGAGGCGGTGACCTGCCGACCGCGGCTCAGTGGGAGCACGCGGCCCGCGGTCGCGGCAACCGCTACCGGTACCCGTGGGGCTTCGCCGAGCCGCGGTGCTGCACCGCGGCCCTCGCCCGCGGCCGCGGCTGCTCCGACGCGGTCTCGCTCGAGACCGGCACTCACCTCGGTGACGGCTGCGACTCCGCCGACGTCACGCGCGACGGAGCGGCGGATCTCGGCGGCTCGGTGCGCGAGTGGGTCCTCGACCGGCCCGTGCCGTGGGACGATCCGTGCTACGGCGTCGCCCCGATCGCCGACAACCTCGCCTGCGTCGACGGCGTCGTCGGCAGCGCCCGGGGCGGCTCGTTCTTGCGCTCGCTCTCGGACGCGACGGCGGTCCTGCGCTGGCGGGTGGACGACGACGTCGACGTCGGCTTTCGCTGCGCGTACGGAGACGCGAGGTGAGCCGCGCGCGTGCCCTGAGTGGCCTGACGGCGGCGGTCGGCCTCCTCGCCGTCGTCGCCTCCGGCTGCGCCAAGCAGCGAGACCAGTGGCTGGTGTCCATCTACACCTCGGCCAACGTCCCCGAGATCGGCGATCGGCTCCGCATCGACGTCCTCGACGACGCAGGGAAGCCCGCCTGCTTCGACTGCGTCTACCTCATCCCGGTGACGGCCCAGTCGTTCCCCGTCACGTTCGGGGTCGAGCCCTCGGCGCTCTTCGGCTCCGGCGAGCCTCCGCGGATCCGCGTGCGCCTCTTTCGGGCACGGATCATGGGGGCCGACGGGCTCCCGCGCTCCGCCGCCCTCATCGACCAGACCGGGAAGCTCCAGAGCTTCTCGTCGTCGCCGCTCAAGCCGCCGCTCGATCTGCCCGAGCTCTACAAACACACCGCGAACGTCATCCTCGACTCGTCTTGCTTCGGCATCGCCCCCGACGTGGCGAACAAGCTCACCTGCTCCTTCGAGTCGGTGGTCAGGACCAAGGTGCCCAGCGCCGAGGCGTACTTCAAGCCGGAGCCCGAGCTCACCGGCGGCGACCTCTCGGACGCGGCGATCTTCCGGCCCGGCGGCGCGAACGTGTTCCTCGAGGGCCCTTGCACCGAGCCTATCCCGGACGAGATGGTGTGCCACCGCGGCGCCGAGCTCATCGTCGGCGACGAGCTGACGGCGGGGGTGGAGAGCGACTTCCCCCACCGGCCCGAGGTCTTGCGGGTCACGGTCGCGTACGGCCTCGATCGCGACGAGGTCACGGTCGGCGTGGTGCGCAGCCTCGTCCGCAAGGGGGCGATCGTGCCGGACAGCACGAGCCTCGTGCGGCGCGGCACCGACCCCGAGACGTCCGCGTGCGCCTGGCTCGGGGCGAGCGACGCCCGGAGCGACGACCTCCCGATGAACTGCATCTCGCACGCGCTGGCGGACGAGGTGTGCGCCGCCCTCGGCAAGCGCCTCCCGACCGAGGTCGAGTGGGAGCAGGCGGCGCGGACCGCGCGCGGGGCGCCGTACCCTTGGGGCGCGGAGCCGCCCACCTGCGACCGGGCCGTCCTCGGGCGGGGCCGCGCGCCGGGCGAGGGCGGAGGCCCGGTCGAGAGCCTGGCCTGCCGCGACAAGTGGCCCGCTGGCCCGGTGGCCGGAGGCGCCGAGGGTGACGTGACGGCGCTCGGCATCAAGAACCTCGCGGGCAACCTGTCGGAGTGGGTCGCCGATCGGTATCAGGACTACACCGAGTCGTGCTGGACGCAGCCGTTCACCTCCGTCGCCGCGCTCGACCCGTGCCTCCTGCCGACGAAGACGCTCCGGCTCGCGGGGTACTCCGTTCGGGGCGGCTCGTACGCCCGCGGCCTCAGCGCCGCGGCGGGCTTCGCCCGCTTCGCCAGCCGCGATGGCGCGCCGTCGCCGGAGATCGGCTTCCGCTGCGCGAAGAACGGCATCCCCGAGTCGGCTCGGTGACGCCGCCGCCGCTCACATGAAGCCCATCTGCCGGAAGTCGATCGTGATCTCTTGGGGGTTCGTGGGCGAGTAGCGCACCGGCACGACCGAGCCCGGCTGGACGCGGGGCATCGCGATCATGGGCACGAGCATCTGGGTGCTCGTCACGAACGGGGCCGCGGCGCCGCGGTAGCCGGGCGCCATCACCGGCTGGACCTCGAGGACGATCTGCAGGAGCGGGTTGTCGTTGATCGTCGTCCCCGTCATCCCGAGCTGGACCACCCGCGCCTGGGCGGCGACGCCGTTGGCGAGCAGCGCCTGCCGCTGGCCGCTCATCTTCCCGAGGAACTTCACCACGAGCACGATCGGGATGACCGTCGCTGCGATGGAGAACACGATGATGAGGATCGTGAAGAGGATGACCCCGATCTCGCCCGCGCCGATGTCCATCACCGTGGTCCCCTTTCCCGTCCCGCCCGCTCAGAGCTCGGTCCGGACGAGCACGAACTTGTTGCACACGGATCGATCCGTGATCTCCTTGTACGACTTGGGGTTCACCTCGCTCTTGAGGCCCCCCGTCCGGCCGTGCTCGGTCACGAAATACATGACCTTCACGCCCTTGTCCTTCTGCCCCTTGAGCCAGCTCGTGAACGTGGCGCCCGACGACACGAACGCGGGCACCCGGTTGCCGGTGTAGAAGTTCTCGCCCTTCCAGTTCATCTGGTAGGCGACGAGCATCTCGTCGGGGCCGGTGCGGTCGCGGTAGTAGGCCTCGACGACCTCGTGCTGGCCCCAGTGCGGCGCCGTCTTCACCATGTAGACGTCGACGCCCCACACCGCCCACACGAACGCGAACGCCAAGAACGCCGCCGTGGCGTGCTTGCGGATCGCCCTCACCCCGAGGGCGAGCCCGAGGGCGACGGCGGCGATGGAGAAGCCGGTGAGGATCGCGCCGAAGTCGAGCGAGTCGGGCCACGGACGGCGGTAGTTGTAGGTGAAGAGCTGCAGGAGCCGGATCTGGCCCGGCAGATCGCCGGTCGCCTTGGCGTCGAGCGACAGATCGCGCCCGACGAGCACGAGGAGGAGCGCCCCCGCGACCGCGGCCCCGGCGACCATGAGCCGCTCGTGGTGGAGGTGGTGGCGCGCCTCGGCGGGCTGGTCGGCGAGCTTGACCGCGCCGCGGTAGGGCGTGTCGGCGCTCGCCTCGAGGGGCGCGGGCTCGACGTAGGGCGCGTCGAGCTCGTCGTCCTCGTCTTCGCGCTCGGGCTTGCGGCCGAGCGCGAGCGGCCCCGCGAAGAGGCACGCGACGCCGGCCACGACGAGCACGAGCGCGGTGACCACGCTCGCCGGCGCCATCGCCCCGCTCGCGGGATCGCGGCCGCCGAAGACGGAGCCGGGGAAGAAGCGTGAGAGCCCGTAGGTGGTGAGGCCGGCGCCGACGACGAGCGACGCCACGTACGCGGGCAACGACCGCAGCTCCACCGGCTTCTTGCCGAGCATGTCGTCGAGGACGACGCCCACCAGCATCGCCACCGGCGGCACCGCGGGGAAGATGTAGTGGTGGAACTTCGTGCCCATGAAGCTGAAGAGGCCGAAGGCGAAGATGAACCACATCACGAGGAGCACCGACGCGTCGCCGCGCCCCTTGCCCGCCGAGTCGCCGCGCCGCATCCAGAAGGTGATGCCGAGGGGCGCGAGGCCGGTCCACGGGAACAGCGCGTAGCCGAGCTGCCACAGGTAGAAGCGGAACGACGTGTCGTCGCCCTCGTTGGTGTCGTGCACGTGGCCGAAGGCGCGGTTGAACATGTCGTGGAAGATCAGCCGATCGGTGAACGGCGATCCGTGGCGCACGTACATCGCCACGTACCAGGGCAGGGCCACGCACAAGATGACGAGGAGGCCGGAGAGGAGCTCGACCCGCAGGAGCTCCGACCAGCGCTTCTTCGTCGCGACGTAGGCGAACGCGCAGACGATCGGGAGCACGAAGCCCGCGGGGCCCTTGGCCATGGTGGCCAGCGCGGCGCAGAACCACGCGGCGACGTAGATGATCCGCCGCGTGCGGCGCTCGCCCCAGTTGAGGTAGAGGAGGCCGCCGAGCACGCCGGCCCAGACGATGGCCTGGATGATGGGTTCGAAGCCGCCGAAGAGGCGCACGAGGACCTGGACGCCCTGCGGGTGACCGAGCGCGGACTTCGGCACCGACGCGGGCGACACCGCGCGGCACGCCTCGTTGCCGGGCATGCCGCAGTTGGAGGCGGAGCCGCTCTGGAACTCGTCCCAGTGGACGCGGAAGCCCTTGGCCGACGCGCCGCCGACGACGAGGTCGACGTTCCTCGTGACGAGGTAGACGATCTGCGGGATCGCGCAGAGGAGGATCACCCCGAAGACGAGGTGCCACGCCGAGAGGCGGAGCTTGGTCGCGCCGACCCGCACCTCGTAGAGGCGCACGCGCTCCTCCTCGTCGGTGTTCAGGCCGAGCATGAGCAGGCCCATCGTCGCCGTCATCGCGGCGACGAACGGCATGTCGGTCATCGTCTGGTGAGCGAGGAAATACCAGTCGGGCATCGTGGCGAGCACGATCGCCCCGAGGAGCCCGGCCCTGCGCCCGAAGACCTTGGCGACGCCCTTGTAGAGGAAATACATCGCGCACAGCGTCATGAGGACGTTGGGCGTGCGGACGACCCACTCCGGTCGCGCCGCGCCCCACACCCCGGCGCCGTGCATCATCTGGTCGGCCTGGTAGTGCGTGCCGAGCGAGGCCATCGACAGCGACTGGATCCAGAAGTTCAGGATCGGCTTCGACCAGAACCAGCCGTCTTGGGCCCACCACAACGAAATCCAGTCGTGGCGCGCGCGGGTGGCGCGCGGGCCCCCCCCCGGCGGGGGCTCCCCCCGGGCCCCCACCGCGAAACAGCCCCACGAGGGGCGGGGGTGGGGGGGGCCGCCCGCGGCGCCCCCCCACCC
>JAEUKG010000327.1 GCA_016794325.1 Myxococcales bacterium
CCTCCTGAACACGGCGTTCTTCGTCCCCGGCGAGCGTGAGGCGCGGATGGACGCGATCGCGCGCGGCTGGCAGCTGGGCCGACGCTCACGGTCGCTCTTCGGCTTCGACTGGGCCGCCCACTGGGCGACGCCGCTCGCCGAAGTGCGGGCGAAGCTCGGCCTCGTCGTCGACGAGCCGGAGCGCGCGTCGCACCTTCGCGCGGCCTGAGGGCGGCGTCGGGGCCAGGCTCCCCCCGCGCGTCAGCTGCAGTCGATGCTGCCCGGCATGACGTTGCACCGCTTGCAGTCGCGGTCCTTCGCCCATTTGCCGCCCTTGCACACGAGGCGCATCTTCTTGTCGGCGGAGCAGGCGTATTTGTCGCCGCTCGACGGCTGCTCGCAGATGTCGGCCACGTCGCCGATCGTCTCGTCGCACTCGAGCTTCGTCCCCATCTGACGGCAGCCGTGCATCCCCTTGCACTTGGCGGCGAGGACCATCTTGCCCGCCTTGCACAAGAGGAGGTTCTTCTTGTCGGGGGTGCACGAGGCGTTGCCCTCGTTGTCGGCGGTGCACTCCGAGCCCTCGCTCGTCGCGCCGAGGTCGCACTTGGCGCCGTTGACGTTGGCGACGCAGCCGAGCGCGCCCTTGCACTCGTTCACGAGCTTCCAGTGCTTGTTCTCGCACTTGATCATCTTCTTGTGGTCGGGGGTGCACTGCGGCTCGCCCTCTTTGTCGCAGTACCCGCCGACCTCCTTGGCGTACGTGCACGACGCGTCGCCGGCGACGCTCATGCACCCCGTCACGCCCTCGCAGGCGACCTTGGTCCAGGTCGTGCCGTCGCAGAGCACCGCCGACTTCTTGTCGAGGCACTTCACCTCGCCGGCCTTCTTGCACGGCGTGCCCTCCTTGGGCTTGCTGCAGGCGACGAGGGCGATGGACAGCGAGACGACGGCGAGGACGATGGCGTTCCGGGTGCGCATGGTCCGAAGATAGACGAAGCAGCCTTGGTGTCCCACTCTCCGCTGCGTGAGCGGACGATGAGATCTCCGTGAGATCCGCGGCCGCCGAGCGCGCGTCGCCGGGTCGGGTCAGAAGGCGCGCAGGTCGGTCATGATGCGCTTCGAGATGACGATGCGCTGGATCTGACCGGTGCCCTCGAAGATGTCGTAGACCTTGATGTCGCGGAACCACTTCTCGAGGAGCTGGTGGTCCTTGGCGATGGTCCCCTCGGCGCCGCACACCTCGATGGCTTCGATGCAGGCGCGGATGGCGGCCTGCCCGCCCATCGCCTTGCTCATGCTGGCCTCCTTGGCGTTCGGCATGCCCTGATCGGCCATGAACGCGGCCCGCCACGTCATCATCCGTGCGGCGTGGAGGTTGCGGCCGATGCGCGCGAGCCGCTCGGCGATCGCGGCGTAGCGCGGGGTGTGGCGCTGGAGCGCGTAGTTCGAGCGCACGAAGTCGGTCGCGTATTCGAACGCGGCGCGGCCGATCCCGAGCGCCATCGCGGCCACGATGGGGCGGGTGTTGTCGAAGGTCTTCATCGCGGTCATGAAGCCCTCCTTGGTCTGGTACTTCTCCTCGCCGCCGAGGAGGTTCGCCGCCGGCACCCGGCAGTCCTCGAGCACGAGCTCCGCGGTCTCGCTCGCGCGCAGGCCCATCTTCTCTTCGATGCGGCCGACCGAGAAGCCGGGTGTGCCCTTCTCGACGACGAACGCGCGGTGACCAGCGCGCCCGAGCGCAGGATCGATCGTGGCGAAGATCACCGTCCAGGACGCGCGCGCGCCGTTGGTGATGTAGCACTTGCGGCCGGAGAGGGCCCAGTAGTCGCCGTCCTTCCTGCAGCTCGTTCGGATGCCGGCGACGTCGCTGCCGGCGCCGGGCTCGGTGAGGCCGTAGGCGCCCCAGCGCAGCGGGCCGCTCATGTCCTTGAAGATGCCGAAGAAGCGCTCCTTCTGCTCGTCGGTGCCGCTGCCCCGCACCGGTGGGCCGCCGAGGCCGGGGCCGGGCAAGCAGAGGAGGAGGCCCGCGTCGCCCCAGGCGATCTCCTCGGAGGCCATGATCGTCCCGACGTTGCCGCCGGTCTTCTCCTGCTGGCCCTTCTCTTCGCCGAGGCCCGAGCGCATCGCCGAGGAGCCCATCGACGTGGCGAGCTGGGCGAAGTTCCGGAGGAAGTCCTCGGGCACGCCGTGGGCGCGATCCCACGCCAGCGACTGCGGGCGGATCACGTTCTTGGTGAGGCCGCGGATGGCCTCGCGCATCTCGAGCTGGCGCTTGCTGACGGAAAACTCGATGGTCATGGCTTGCCTCAGACGAACGCGTTCTGCGTCTCGGGGGTGGGGAGGACGAGGCCGAGCGAGAGCGGCTGCCCGAGCTCGAGGGCGGCGGCGAGCTGGTCGGCGTGCTCGGCGGTCATGGCGCACAGCGCGAGCTGCTTGGCGTCGCGCATCGCCTTCTCGACGGGGTAGTCGCGCATGAAGCCGGCGCCGCCGTGGAGCTGCACGCCGTCGTCGCCGCACCGCATCGCGGCCTCGTGGGCGTACGAGACGGCATATGCAGTGTACAACAACGCGTCGCGCTCCCACCGGGCGGCGCCGCTCAGCGCGCCCTCGGGGCCGGCGTCCCACGCGGCGGCGGCGCGGACCACCATCGCGTGCGTCGCGTCGACGTCCATCGCCCGGTCGGCGAGGGTGAACGCCACCGCCTGGAAGTGGCCGATCGGCTTGCCGAACGCCTTGCGGGTGTCGCAATACTCGCGGGTGACGTCGAACGTCGCGCGGCAGAGGCCGACCTCGCGCGCGGCGACGAGCAGCGCCTGCTTCGCGAAGAACCGCACGAGCGCGGCGCCGAAGTCGGCCCCGCCGGCGAGGCGGTCCTCTTCTTTGACCTCGACCCCGTCGAGGCGGAGGCCGCCGAAGCTCGCGGCGTCGAGGCCGAGGGTGGTCGAGCGCTCGGTGGGGCTCACGCCGCGATCGGCGCGCCGGACCACGAAGGCGCCGAGGCCGTCCCAGCCCGCAGCCGCGTCGACCTGCGCGAACACGACGTAGTCGCCGGCGCGGTCGGCGTTGACGACGTAGGCCTTCTCGCCGGACAGGACCCAGACGTCGCCCTTCTTGGTCGCCGTGGTCGCGAACCCCGGGCGGTCGGCGAGCGCCTTGGGCTCGCCCCAGGCCACCGCGCCGAAGCGGGAGTGCCCATCCGCACCGGCATAGGGAGCGAGCAGGCGCGCGCGCTGGGCTTCGTCGCCGAGCTCGAGGACCGCGAGCCCGAAGGCGCCGGGCCCGCCGAAGCCGAACGCCGCCGCAGGGTCCCCCGCGCCCACCTCTTCTTCGAGGAGCACGGCGGTCGTGAGGCCGAGGCCCGGACCCCCGGCCGCCTCGGGGACGAGCAGCGTGCCGAGGCCGAGCTCGTGGGCCTGCTTGCGAACCGCTTCGGGGATCTGCCGCGCCTTCTCGAAGTCGCGGATTTTGGGCCGGAGCGCGCTCTTCGCGAACGCCGCCACCGACTCGATCATGAGCTTCTGGTCTTCGCTCGGCTCGAACGAAATCATGGGACCGTCCTTTCGGGCCCAGATGTTTTACGTGCGAAACATCGGCATGGCAACCGACGGCGCCACGGGGGCACCACTTAAGGCGCGCGGGGGACATCCATGCGGCCTTGGGTCCACCCGAGGTTCGTTGGCCGGCTCGCGAACTCGGGTGGGGCCCCCCGGATTCGTGGGCAGACGCATTCGGGTGTCGCGGGTCAGCCCCGAAATTCGTTGGCTGGCCCACGAATTCGGCGGGAGGGGGACGGGCCCGAAATTCGTTGGCTAGCCAACGAATTCGGCAGGGGGCAGCGCGCCGATCCCGCGACTCCTGAGCACTCGTTTAGGTGAAAACCAGCCATGGTTCCGGAGACATCGCTGCCACGTCGTCCCGGCCTTGACAGAGGGTTTTCCCGCGCGTAGTGTCCGCGCCCCCTCTCCCAGGAGAGGCCTATTTTCGAAAGGCTTTTGCGATGTCTACCCTGAAGAGCCAGCGAACCTACTCCGCCACCACGGCGCAGGGCCAGGCCGGCCGCGCGTGGTGGGTCGTGGACGCGACCGGCAAGCCCCTCGGCCGCCTCGCGAGCCAGGTCGCTGCCGTGCTCCGCGGCAAGCACAAGCCCACCTACACGCCGCACACCGACGCGGGTGACTTCGTCATCGTCGTCAACGCGGACAAGGTGGCCCTCACCGGCGCCAAGCTCGACAAGAAGTTCTACTACCACCACTCGGCGATCCCGGGCGGCTTCAAGTCCGAGAGCTACCGCCACCTCCTCGCGCGGGACCCCAAGTTCCCGATCGAGAAGGCCGTGAAGGGCATGCTCCCCAAGAACGTCCTCGGCCGTGAGCTCTTCACCAAGCTCAAGGTCTACGCGAGTGCCGATCACCCCCACGCGGCCCAGAAGCCGCAGCCGCTCGACATCAAGGGCTGAGAAGAACCATGGCGACCACGAACACCCGCACCTACGCCACCGGCAAGCGCAAGACCGCCATCGCTCGCGTCTGGGTCTCCCCCGGTAGTGGTCAGATGACCGTCAACGACCTCCCGGCCGACACCTACTTCGAGCGCGAGACGTCGCGGATGATCGCGCGTCAGGGGCTCGAGCTCATCGAGGCTCTCGACCAGTTCGACGTCTGGGCGACGGTGTGCGGCGGCGGCAAGTCGGCGCAGGCCGAGGCCATGCGCCACGGCATCGCCCGCGCCCTCTGCGAGATCGACCCCGAGAAGCGCAGCCCGCTCAAGCGCGCCGGCTTCCTCACCCGCGACGCGCGGAAGAAGGAGCGCAAGAAGTACGGTCAGCCGGGCGCCCGCAAGCGCTTCCAGTACTCCAAGCGCTGAGCCGAGAGGCGACGCACACGCGAGGTGGCCGTGGCGAGAGATCGCCGCGGCCGTCTGCATTTTGTCCCGCGTCGTGGTAGCTTCCCGCGCATGAAGCGCGCGCGCTCGTTCGCCCTCGCGGCCCTCCTCGGCATCGCCGCGCTCGCCTGGTCACCGCGCAGCGACGCCGTGATCGTGGAGCGCGTCGTCGCGGTGGTCGGCGACCGGCCGATCCTGCTCTCGGAGCTGCGGCACCGCGCGCGCCCGTTCTTGTACCGCATCGCCGCGACGTCGCAGTCGCCGGCCCAGGCCGCGGCCCAAGAGACGGAGATGTTCCGCGAGCTCATCCAGCGGATGATCGACGACCGCCTCGAGGAGCAAGCCGCCGACAAGGCGCGCCTCGTGGTGACGCCGGAGGAGGTCGACGGCGCGGTGAAGAACGTCGCCGCCCAGGCGAAGCTCCCGGTGGCGGAGCTCATCTCCGAGGTCCGCCGCCAGGGACTATCCGAACAGGACTACCGCGACGAGCTCCGCCGCCAGCTCCTCGAGGGCAAGCTCGTGCAGCTCCGCGTCCGCGGCCGGGTGCGGGTCACCGACCAGGACGCCCGCGCGGCCTACGATCACTGGGCCAAGGAGATCGCGGGGCAGTCGATGGTCGACGTGCGCATGCTCGCGCTGCGCATCACCCCCGGGTCGACCAAAGAGGAGATCGCGAACCGCGAGACCTGCGCGGAGACGCTCACCAGCCGCGCCCGCAGCGGCGAGGACTTCTGCAAGCTCATCGAGCAGTATTCGGACGACGGGCAGACGAAGCCGACGTGCGGATCGCGGGGCCCGTTGTCGATGACCCAGCTGCCCCCACCGCTCGCCGACGTCGTCAAGGGCCTGCGGCCGGGCGAGATCAGCGCGCCCATACGGTTCGCCGACGAGGCCATCGTCATCGTGCAGGTGGCCAAACAAGGGCTGCCACCCTTCGCCCAGGTGAAGGAGGCGATGTGGGAGCGGGCGTTCGGCGAGGCCATGGAGCGCCAGCGCAAGCTGTGGCTCCAGGAGCTGCGCCGCGGCGTCTACATCGACGTGCGGCTCTAGGGCGATGCTCCTCCTCTCGTTCGACGAGGACCTCGACACCGTCCGCTCGGTCCTCTCCGCCATCGCGCTGCAGAACGGGCTCGAGCCGGCGGACGCCGAGGCCGACGGCGCCGACATCCTCTCGCTCGCGCTCGGCATGCTCGGCCCGCACGTCGCGCTCACCCCCGGGGAGGACTTCGTGCTCGTCGAGGGCCTCGCGTCCCTCGACGTCGGCGACGCGCGAGCGCTCGGCGTCGCCGTTTCGGCGGCGTGCGGCAACTCCGTCGTCGCGATCGAGCCCACCGCGAACGGCATCCGCGTGGCGACCTTCGACGACGGTGAGGAGGAGGCGTCGGTGGACGTGGACCTCGACGGCTCGGGGACCACCCGCTCCCCCGCGCTCGCCGAGATCGCCCCGACCGACGAGGCGGGCGAGGAGCTCACCCGCGGCGTCGCCGCGATGAACGCGATCGAGCTCGCCCACCAAGTCCTGCGCCTCTGGGGCGCCGGTGAGGATCAGCGCACCGGCGCGCCGACGATGATGACGTTCCACGACCCCGACGCGGACGACGACGACGACGAGGGCGAGGGCGACCACGGCGCGTGACGCGGTCCGATCGAGCGCGCGCGCGTGCTCAGCCCGCCCCGCTCGGCGAGCGTCGACGCCGCCGAACGAGATCGTGGCCGGCGGCGACGCAGGTCGCGCCCACCGCGTAGCAAGCCACGTCGTGCCACGCGAACTCGACGCCGAGGACGCGCTGGAGGAGCCACGGCAGGCGGAGCGGGACGCCGGTGAGCTGGAAGAGCTCGATCGCGAACGAGGCGCCGAAGGCGAGCGCCCCCAGCGTCCGCGGCGCGAGCGACGGCCTCGCGAGCGCGAAGACGAAGTAGAGCATCACCGCGTAGAGCGCGTCGCCGAGGCTCTTGTCCCAGACGAAGACGCCGAGGTGGAGGCGCCGCGAGGCGAGCCCGAGGGCGACGGTGGCGACGATC
>JAEUKG010000333.1 GCA_016794325.1 Myxococcales bacterium
AGCCCGCGGGGACGACGCCCCCCTTCGCGTTGCGGAGGACGACCTCGACCATCACGTGGGCGCAGCGCTCGCCTTCGGCGGTGACCTCTCCCCGCACCGCGAGGCCGGCCCCGCGCTTGGGCGCGGCGTCGAGGACGGTGAGGGCGATCTTCGCCCGGGGCCGCTCGTCCGCCGCGGACGGGTCGCCGCTCGCGCCCAGGCTCGACGTCGGCCCGCTCGAGCTCGCGCCCGCGGGATCGCGGCTCGAGCTCGCCCCGCCCGACGACATCCGCGAGCTCGGATCGAAGAAGGCGCTGGCCGCGGCCGACGGCGAGGGCCGCGGCCCGCTCCCGCCCTGCGGGCTCGGTTGGCCGGGCCCGGTCTGGCTGTCTTGGCGGCCGCGATCGGCCATCTCGGCGCCGCGGGTCGAGCCGGCGGGCCACTGGAACGGGTCGCTCGGCGGGTCGTAGGGCACGTTGCTCGAGCTCGGATCGTGGAGGGTGCGCCCGGCGCCGCCGAGGTCCACCCGCCGCCACGCCCGGCCGTCGAACACCTCCACCCACGCGTGGGCTTCGTTGGTGATGACGCGGGTCGGGATCCCGAGCGAGAGCGCGGTGACGAAGAACGCGAACGAGCGGTGCCGGCACACGCCCTTCTTCGACAGCGCGAGGTCGAGGTAGATGTCGCGGGTGGGCGCAGGGCCCTCGTCGGCGTCCTGGAAGCTGCGGAAGTAGGTCACGAGCTTCGCGACCGCCTCCCTGGGCCGCTGCGCGCGCGACACGCCGACGTGCTGCGCGACCTCGGCGGCGGCGCGCGCGACCGCGGGCGCGAGGGGGGGCGCTTGCCCGAGGTCGGCCCACGAGGCGTCGGCGATCTCTCCGCCGAACGCGCTCCTCGGGATCGCGATCTCCATCACGAGGCGCGCGCGCGCCATCTGCTCGCCCTGGACGAACCAGTTCTCGGCGCCGTCCCGCTCGAAGTGCACCGGCACGTCGGCGCTGCCGACGCCCGCCCGCGCCCGGAGGATCCGCGCACCCGGGCCCACGCTCGGGATGCGCACGAGCTTGCCGGGCTGCAGGTCGACGACCATGTCGGCGTAGAAGTGGTCCTCGTGGTCGCCGACAGGTCGCGCGGCGACGATGAGCGCCGACATGCGCTTGTCGCGCACCGAGAGTGTGTAGGATGCATCGATCGCGTCGTAGGCGTTGAGCCGCTTGAACGGCGCGGTCGAGGGCGTGAACGGCTCGTCGTAGGGGAGGACGTCCGGCCGCCGAGTATCCCTGTCAGGATGAAACGTCGAGTCTGGGCTCGCGTCGTTTCGGCCGGGGGCGTAGGGCGCGTCGTCCTTGCCGGGCGGCCGCCGCGGATCGGGCGCGGGGACGAGCCCGGCCTTGGTCTCGATCGCGGCCGGCAAGTCGCCGTCGAGCGCCACGCCGAGGGCGACGTCCTCGCGCGGATCCGAGGGCACCCGCTCGTGGAGGACGTACCCCGGCCGCGCGCGCGCGGGCGCCTCGCCGGCGACGAGCACGCCGAGCAAGGGGAGGAGCGACAGGCGGCGCAGGATCCGCATCGAAGACCCGAGCCTAGCGCAGCGACCGCGAGGTGGCGCTCGGGTTCGGCGGCGGCGGGAAGCCCGGCGGAGGAGGGGGGGCGGGGGCGCGCGTCCACGCGCCTGGCTCGTAGACGGTGGAGCCGTCGACCAAGCTGTAGCGCGGCGCCGCCCAGGTCACGCCCGGCGGCGGCGTCTCCCAGTGGCCCGGGATCCACGTGTATTGTGCACCGGTCCAGTGCCAGTAGCCGGGGACCCATACCGCTTGGGGCGAGGGCTGCGGCGTCGGCGCGTCTTGCTGGGGCGGGGGCGGCGGCCCGCTGACGACCATGCCCCGCGTCGGCGCCGCGGGCTCGTTGGCCACGCACGCGCCCACGCCCACCGTGAGCGCGGCGAGCACGGCAAACAACGCCAGCGATGTGGCTCGGTGCGGCAGCATGTCCATCGGCGTGCCCCCTGAGACAACGCCCGTCCACAGAGTATCCCTTCCACCGCCGCGACCTCCCTTCGCCGATGTCGATTTCTCCCACCGTGTGGGACGCGATAGGATGACCTCGGCCATGCGGCGACTCCTCACCCTCCCGAGCTTTGCGGCCCTCGCGCTCCTCGCGGGGCTGGCAGCGGCTGCTCCCCGCGGCGCCGCCCCCCACCCGGAGGGAGCGCAGATGGGGGCGCCGCCCTGCGAGGGGGCCTTCGTCCTCGCGGTCGACACGTCACGGGCGATCCTCGTCGGGCGGCCGAAGAGCATCGCGAAGTCCCAGAAGGGGACGATGTTCCGGGTGCTCGTGACGTACACGATCACGAAGTCGCTCTTCGGGCCGAAGCCCAACGAGGTCACCGTCGAGGAGACGTGCCGCAACGAGCCCGTCCCCTACGCGCTCATGGATTCACCCTCCGCCGGCGCCTTCTGCGTCCCCGCCGCGCACGCGCTCCCAGGGCTCACCGCCGACGGCTCGGTGGCCGGCGGCGACGTCGTGCTCCTCCTCCGCCACGTCCCCTCTGCTGGCGGGTCCGGCTTCGCCGCGGTCTCGCGCGAGACGACGGGCGCGTCGTGCCCGGACGCGGAGCCGCTCTACAAGAAGCGCACCGGCCTGCGCGAGCTCGTCAAGCGCGTGCTCGACGCGCGGGTAGGGTCGAGCTACGGCTTCCCGGCCCCGCCGCCGCGCGACGCGGCGCCCGCCGCGTCGACGGCGCCAGCCCCCACCGCCTCGGCCACCCAGGCCGCGCCCCCCGCCTCCGCGACCGCTGCGCCTTCGGCCTCGGACGGCGCGAGCCCCGCGCCCTCGTCCTCCGCTGGCGGCCCGCTCAAGCGCTTCGGCTGCGCGGCTTCGCCGGCCTCGGCGCCGCCCGGCGTCGCGGCGCTGATCGCCGGCGCGCTCGCGCTCGCGTTCGCGCGGCGTGCGCCTCGTCGGGAGCCACCTCGGCGACGTCGCTGACGAGCCCGAGCGCCGCCATCGCTCGCAGCGACAGCCACCCGAGGTCGACCTCGTGCCACGCGAGCCCCATCCGCGCCGACCCCGAGAAGCGGTGGTGGTTGTTGTGGAACCCCTCGCCGAACGAGACGACGCCGAGGATCCACACGTTGGTCCCGCTCTCCTTGGCGCCGGGCACGACGTAGCGGCGCTCGCCCCACGCGTGCGCGGCGTAGCCGACGAACCAGTGCCCGAGGATCCCGGCGGCGGTCCGCGCGCAGACGCAGGTCGCGACCGCGGCGGGGCCCAGGGCGAGCCCAACGACGACGGCGAGCAGACCGACGTGGATCGGCCAGGTCTTCTCGAGGAAGCGGAGCCACGGATCGCGGAGCACGTCGGGGTGGAGCTTCGCGTCCGCGCGCGCGTCGGCGGGCTCGAACTTCATGTGCAGATTCCACACGAAGTCGCGGGCGAGCCCGTGCCCGTAGGCGAAATAGCGCGGGCAGTCCGCGCGGTTCTGCCAGTAGTCGCGGGTCGCGTGCAGCCGCGCCCAGGAGAGGGGGCCCCCGAGGCCGCTGAGCACGAAGAGATAGACGAGCACGCCGCGCACGAGCGGCGAGGCGCGGTAGGTGCGGTGGATGACGCCGCGGTGCAGGCCCACCGAGTGGCCGAGGCACAGCGTCGCGAACGTGAGGGCGAGCGAGACGGCGAGCGTCGTGCCGTCGAGCGCGCGCACGCCGAAGGCGAGCCCGGGGACGAGCATCCCCCAGAGCCACAGCGCGCGCCGGGGAGAGAACGACACACGGCCGACCTCGGGCGGCACGAGGCTCACGGCGCCGCTCCTGGCGCCGGCTCTCCGAACAGCCCGTCTCTGCAGATCGCGGCCGCGGAGGTGACGAAGCCGCGCGCGTACGGCAGGTGGACGCCGAGCGCGGCGAGCGGCTTGCCCCGGTGGAGCGCCTTCACGAGCTCGCCGGTGGCGCGTTGCCCCGGGCTCCGGTCGAGGAGCCACCACAGGATGATCCCCAGGTGCATCACGTAGAGGAGCGTGCCCATCGCCTCGGCCATCTCGCCGCTCGGCGCGTCGCTCGCCTCGGTGACGGCCGCCACGAACACGCCCTGGACGCGGGCGCGCGCCGGCGAGGTGGTGCTCGCGAACACGCTCTCCTCCCCCCGGCCGACGAGCACGGGCACGAGCGCGCTCAACGCCTCGCGGTGGGGGCCGAGGACGCGGAGGCTCGTCTCGAGCGCGAACATGAAGCGGTCGCGCCAGCTGCCCGCCTTCATGTGCGTCGCCTCGTCCGCGTAGCGACCGGAGAGGTCCTCGTAGAGCTCGAGCACGATCGCTCTCTTGCTCGGGAAGTATTTGTAGAGGAGGCTCGGGCTGACGTCGGCCGCTTCCGCGATGTCGCGCAGCGTCGTCTCGTCGTAGCCTCGCGCGCGGAACGACTTGAGCGCCGTCGCGTACAGCTTCTTCCTCGTGGCGTCGCCGGCGGCGGTGCGGCCGCGGGGGCGGCCCGGCCCTCCGCTCGTCGGCGGCGCGTCGTCGTCGCGCGCGGTCATGCTCGGCGCTCCGCGCCCGCTCGGCAGGTGAACATGTTCACCAATATAGGGGACGGCCCGACCGCGAGGCAAGGCGTGTAGGATCGGGCGGCCATGCTCAGCCTGACCGAAGAGCTCTCCCGACTCGACCCCGACCTCCGCGCGCGCCTCGAGCGCGCGGGCTTCGACGCCGCGCGGCTCGTCCGGCTCGCCGGCGGCCTGGGGGCGCCCGACGCGGCCGCGAAGCGGGCCGCCGAGAACCGCGTGCAGGGCGAGGTGCGGGCCCCGGACGCCTCCGAGCTCCTCACCCTGGAAGGGCAAGACCAGGCCGCGCTCGCGAAGGTGGGGCACGACGCGATCGCGCGCGGCGAGCTCGCGTTCTGCGTGATGGCGGGCGGCATGGCCACCCGCATGGGCGGGGTGGTGAAGGCGCTCGTCGAGGCGTTCGCGGGAAACACGTTCCTGTCGCTCCGGCTCGGCGAGAACCGCACGGTGAGCGCGCGCGCGGGCCGCCCCGTCCCCCTGTGGCTCATGACGAGCGAGGCCACGCACTCCGGCATCGAGGCTGCGCTCCGGGCCGCGAACGCCCCCGCCCACGTCGCGTGTTTCATGCAGGACCTCTCGCTCCGGGTGACGCCGGAGGGGCACCTCTTCCGCGACGCGTCCGGCGCGCCGAGCACCTACGCGACGGGCCACGGCGATCTCGTCGACGCGCTCCGGCGCTCGGGCCTGCTCGCGCCCTTCCTCGCGAGCGGCGGGAAATACGTGTGGATCGCGAACCTCGACAACCTCGGCGCCGCCATCGACGAGGCGATCCTCGGCCGCTTCGTCGGGACCGGCAAGGACGTGATGGTCGAGGTCTGCGACAAGGTCGCCGGCGACCGCGGCGGCATCCCCGTGCACGCGGCGGGCAAGCTCCAGGTGCTCGAGGAGTTCCGGCTCCCGACCGGCTTCGACGCGAGCTCGGTGCGCGTGTTCAACACCAACACGTTCCTCGTGCGCGCCAAGGCGCTCGCCGAGGCGCCCATCGACTGGAGCTTCTTCTACGTCGAGAAGAAGGTCGACGGCCGCGTGGCGGTGCAGTTCGAGCGGCTGCTCCAGGAGCTCACCGCGGCGTTGCCCTCGGCCTACTTGCGCGTCCCGCGCGAAGGCGACGCGTCGCGCTTCCTCCCCGTCAAAGACATGGACGAGCTCGCGGCGCGCCGCCCGGTCATCGAGAAGCTCGCCCGCACCCGCGGCATGGTAGGCTGACCGCCCCGTGCATTTCGAGGTCGTCCACGAGTTCGACATCCCGCTCGACGCCATCGAGCTCGCGGTGCTGTCGCCCGATCTGGCCGAGAAGATCGCCGGCCGGCTGCACGCGCCCGAGGCCATCGAGCAGCGGACGCACGAGGTCGAAGGGACGCGGCTCGAGCGGCTCTGGAGCCACCGCGGCAACGTGAAGATCCCGGTGTGGGCCGGGCAGACGCTCGCGCGCGAGCTCTGGGAGTGGGACGAGCGGAGCGTGTACGACCTCCGGCGCCACGCGTCGCAGTGGACGCTCGCCCCGCGCGGCCGGCCGAGCTGGCAGAAGTACTTCTCGGGCCAGGGCACCTACCAGCTCTTCCCCCTCGGCTCGGGCCGCTCGCGCCGGGTGGTCAGCGGGCGCGTCGAGCTGCGGGTGCCGGTCGCGCGCCAGTTCGCCGAGAAGCTCATCGTCGGCGAGGTCCGCAAGGTGCTCGAGGCCGAGGCGGAGACGCTCCGCGAGATGGCGGAGCTAGCCTGAGTCGAGTAGTCTGGCCGGCGTGAAAAGAGCACATTTCGGCGGGCTCACCGCGCTCTCTTGCCTCGCGCTCGGAGCCGCCTTCGTCGCGCCCGCGCACGCGACCGAGCCGTTCCCGACGAGGGCCGATCGCGTCACACCCCCGGGGCGGAACATCGCGAGCGACGACAGCGCCGACGCGCTCGTCACGAACCCCGCGGGCCTCGCCAACCTGGCCGCCCGCGAGGCGCGCTGGACCTACGTGCGCTGCGAGGACAACACGCGTCGCGTCGCCTGCGGTCACGCGGTCGACGGCGCGATGCCGCTCCCGTTCGGCTTCGGCGCGGGCCTCCGCGTCGACTTCGTGCAGCCGCCCGGCGGCGCCGGCGGCGCGGGCTTCCCCTACGACGGCGTCGACTACGGGTGGCTCACCCTCGGCGTCGGCTACTCGGTGTCGCCGCGGCTCTCGTTCGGCGGCACCGTGCAAGGCTCGTATTCGACGAACCCGTACCTGAACGGCCTCGTCGGCGTGAGCCTCGGCGTCGACTACCGGCCCAGCACCCGCTTCGGCTTCGCCGCGACCCTCCACGACCTCAACGGGCCGAGCCCGCAGAAGCTGCCCCCGCTCGCGGCGCCGATCCTCGACCGCGCCTACGCCGCCGGCGTCGCGTTCCGCCCCACCGGCAAGCGCGCCCTCGAGCTCGGCCTCGAGGCCCGCTACTACGAGGGCCTCGACAACTTCCGCCCGCGCGCCACCCTCGGCGTCGACATCCCCGGCGTCGGCCGCGCGCGCGGCGACGTCGAGATGCAGAACATCGGCAGCGACACCCGTCGCGGCGTGATGGCGAGCGCCGGGCTCGAGGTCGCGTTCAGCGGCTACGGCGTCGGCGGCGGCGCCATCTTCGGCAGCGGCCTCGGCAAGTCGCAGAGCATCGCCGGCTACGCGACCGCGTCGATCTCGAAGGCGGTCGCCCCCGGCGTCCCGCGCTCCGAGCGCGCCGTCTCGATCCGGGTGGAGTCGACGCCAGGTCCGCGAAATCACGCGCGAATGTTGCGTCGGTTGTGGAAGCTCGCCGAGGACCGGGAGGTCGCGGCGGTGATGTTCGTCGTGCGCGCGGAGCCCTCGGCCTCGTTCGCCCACGCCGAGGAGCTCGCCGACGCGTTCCGCGTGCTCAAGGCCCACGGCAAGAAGGTGATCTGCTCGTGGGAGGACGCGGGCCCGAAGGGCCTCTACGCGTGCGCGAGCGCCGACAAGATCGTCGTGAACCCGGCGGGAGGCCTCCGCTACTCGGGCCTGAAGACCACGCACTTCTACCTCGCGGGCATGCTCGCCAAGCTGGGGGTGAAGGCCGAGTTCGTGAAGATTGGCGCCCACCAGCTCGCCCCCGAGCAGCTCGCCAACGAGCGCGCGAGCGACGTCGGTCGCGCCGACCAGCTCGACCTGCTCGCCAACACGGAGGCCGTGTTCACCGAGAACCTCGTCCGCTACCGCAAGCTCACCCCCGAGAAGATCCGGGAGGCGACGGCGCGCGGCCCCTTCACCGCGCAGGAGGCTCGCGACGCGGGCTTCGCCGACGGCTTCGCGTTCGACGACGAGCTCGAGCGGGTGGTGCAGGACGTCCTCGGCCGCAAGGTGAGCCTCGAGAAGGACGAGGTCGAGACCCGCGAGCCCGAGGTGTTCGGCAAGCGCGGCAAGCTCGGCGTCCTCTGGGTCGACGGCGACATGGTCGACGGGCGATCGCAGAAGATCCCCCTCCTCGGCAACTCGCTCGTCGGCTCCTACACCGTCGCCGAGGCCGCCAAGCGCCTCAAGGACGACGGCGACGTGAAGGCGGTCGTCCTCCGCGTCGAGACGCCGGGCGGCTCGTCGATGGCGGCCGACGTCATGTGGCGCGAGATCAAGATGCTCGCCGAGAAGAAGCCGGTCATCGTGTCGATGGGCTCGTTCGCTGCGAGCGGCGGCTACTACATCGCCTCGGCGTCGAAGCCCATCTACGCGCTCCCGCTCACCATCACCGGCTCGATCGGCATCTTCTACGGCAAGGCCGACACCAGCGAGCTCCTCAAGCGCATCGGCGTCAACGTCGAGGTCCGCAAGACCACGCCGCGCGCGGACACCGAGTCGCTCTTCCGCGGCTTCACCGACGAGGAGCGCGTCGAGCTCACCCGCAAGATCGGCCAGTTCTACGACGTCTTCCTCGATCGCGTCGCCAGCGGTCGCGGCATGACCAAGGCCCAGGTCGACGCGGTCGGCCAGGGGCGGGTGTGGACGGGGCAGCAGGCGCTCGATCACAAGCTGGTCGATCGGCTCGGAGGCTTGCGCGAGGCGATGGCCGCCGCGCGTCGCGCCGGCCACCTCCCCGACGACGCGCCGCTCACCGAGGCGCCGATCCCGGAGCCTACCCTCATCGACCGCGCGCTCGAGCTCGCGGGCCTGCGGTCGGCGAGCCCCGCGGTCTTCGAGGCGTTCCCCCCTCAGCTCAAGGCGACGGTGCGCGCGGTCGCGCCGTTCGCGATCTTCGAGGACGGCGTACCCCTCGCGCGAATGGACTGGATGCCGCTCGAGGTGATGGGCGGAAGCGACGACTGAGCGCGCGGCTCAGTTCACGACCATCCCCGGCCAGAGGTTCACCTTCGAGCCGACGCGGGACACGATCAAGAAGCCGAACCCGGC
>JAEUKG010000048.1 GCA_016794325.1 Myxococcales bacterium
GTGCACCTGGGTGAGCTGGTTCACGTAGATCTCGTAGAAGACGTCGCGCACCACGAGCACCTGCGCGACCTCGTAGCCCGTGGTGTCGGCCAGTCGATTCCAGTACAGATAGTCGAGGAGGAAGCCGGCGCGGTTGCCGGCGCCGCGCGAGTACTCGCAGGCCCGCACGAAGCGGGCGAGCTGGGCGATGAGCTGGCGCCGCGGGATGCGCGACAGCTCGCGCCACAGCGGGTCGGTCATCTGCGGCATCTCGAGGTCGCGGAACGGCGTGCAGAACGCGCGCAGATCCTGGAGCGGGAACGTCGCGCCGACCCCCTGCGCCAGCTGGTCCACGTAGGCCTCGAGCTGGGCGAGGCGCATCGCCAGGTCCTGCTGCGTGCGCTGCGGCATGTACGTCGGCACGACGGCCTCGGCGTTGGCCGACGCCGCCTGCGCCGGCGCCGGCGCGCCGAGGAGGCCGACGCCGAGGGCGAGCGCCGCCGACGCGCGCCACAGCCGCCTAGAAATCATGGATGACCCCCGCCTGGGCGTGGACGACGGGCCCCAAGGTCGTGAGGGTGTCGAAGGGGCGAGCCTCGAGCGCGACGTCGAAGAGCGCGATGCGGAGCCTGCTGCCTTCGTTCACTGCGGTACGATACGCCACGACCCCCGTGCCCGGATCGGTCTTGGGGACGAGCCGCGTGGCCTCGCCCGCGCTCACGTCGAGGACGAGCGCCATCCCCGCGGAGCCGACGAGGGCGTGCGCGAAGCCCACCGTCCGCTGCCCGTCGAATTTTCCGACGACCACGGTGTACGAGAGGTCGAAGTAGGTCCGGAGCTGGAAGCGACCGCCGACGGTGGACTGGTCGTCGACGCGCAGCGTCATCGTCGACGCGCCGACGTGCCCGTCCTGGCGGGCGCGGTCTTCTCGGCGGACGAAGCGGTAGCCGAGGTTCGCGCCCGCGGTCGCGATGCCCCACGTCGGCGCCCCGGTCGTGCCGTGGAGGACGTACGGCACGTAGAAGCCGAGGGCCTCCCCACCGACCGCGGTGCCGAGCCGGAGATCGCGCTCGACGCCGAGGGCGTGGAGGTGCGGCCAGCGGACGACCTGCACCCGCGCGCGCTCGACCGTCTGGAGCGTGACGTCGGTGTCGCGCGGATCCCACGAGCGCGCGAGGCCGACCTCGACGCGGGTGGCGTTGATGCGCCCGCCCCAGATCTCGACCCCGCCGGGGTACGGAAAAATAGCCAGATCCACCTTCGCGCGCAGCGTCGCCGTCTCGTCGGAGCGCGCGCCCAGGAGCGCCGCTTCGCCCTCGTGGATGGTGTCGAACGCGCGGGCGGGGCGCGGCGCGGCGACGAGCGCGATCGCCGCGGCGACGAGCGCGGCCGCGGCGGCGCGAACCTTGGCCAGGGACCTTCCGCCGCGCATGAGCGCCTTGGTCTAGCACTACTCGCGCGGCCCGGGCTCACCGTCCGCGAGGGCGGCGCCGCGCCCGGCGGAAAGGCGCGAAACAGCGCGCCAAAGCCGGCGCCCGGCCTGTCGCCGGGCCGGACGTCGTGGTAACGGATCCGACCATGATCGGCATGACCGTCACCCTCCGCCTCCGCATGGGCGCGCACGACGCGCACTACGCCGGCGAGCTCGTCGACGGCGCCCGCATGCTGGCGCTGTTCGGCGATCTCGCGACCGAGCTCCTCATCCGCCTCGACGGCGACGAGGGGTTGTTCCGCGCGTACGAGGCCGTCGAGTTCCTGGCGCCGGTGTTCGCCGGCGACTACATCGAGGCGACCGCGGAGCTCGTCCACGTCGGCAACACGAGCCGCAAGATGCGCTTCGTCGCGCGGAAGGTCGTCGCCAACGCGCGCCGACCCGGCCTGCCGCCGTCGGCCGCCGACGTCCTCGACGAGCCCGTCGTCGTGTGCCGCGCGGTCGGCACGTGCGTGACCCCGAAGGAGATGCAGCGGCGCCCGCGCGAGCTGTACATGCCGGCGCTGCCCGCGGGGCCGGCGCCGGGGGCCTCCCCCATCGTCACCCCGGCGGCCCCCGACGCGACGCCGCTCGTGCTCTGCGCGGCGATCGTCGGCGCCGAGGTCACGCGGGCGCAGACGCCCCACCTCCCCATCACCGCCGCCGAGATCGCCGACGAGGCCGCCCGCTGCCGCGAGGCCGGCGCCGCGGTCATCCACCTCCACGTGCGCAACGACGACGGCAGCCCCACCCAGTCCGAGGCCCGGTTCCGCGAGGCGATCGAGGCCATCCGGCGGAAGACCGACTGCATCGTGCAGACGTCGACCGGGGGCGCGGTCGGGATGTCGATCGACGAGCGCGCCGGCCCCCTCGCCTGCCAGCCCGAGATGGCGACGCTCAACTGCGGCACCGTCAACTTCGGCGACGACGTCTTCGTCAACACCCGCCCGCAGATCCGCGACCTCGCGAAGCGCATTCGCGCCGCGGGCAGCGTGCCCGAGCTCGAGTGCTACGAGGTCGGCCACGTCGAGGAGGCGCTCCGCCTCCGCGCCGAGGGCGCGATCGGCGATCCGATGCACTTCCAGTTCGTCATGGGCATCACCGGCGCCATCGCCGCCACCGAGGCCAACGTACGCTACCTCTGCTCGCTCCTTCCCGAGGGCGCGACCTGGGCCGTCGCGGCGGTGGGCCGGCACCAGCGCCCGATGACGGAGCTCGCGATGCGCCTCGGCGGCCACGCGCGGGTGGGCCTGGAGGACAACATCTACCTCGACAAGGGCGTGCTCGCGGAGGGCAGCGCGCCGCTCGTCGCGCGCGCGGCCGCGTTCGCCCGGAGCCTCGGCCGGCCGGTGCTCGACCCCGGCGCCGCCCGCAAGCACCTCGGGATCCGGCCGGCCTCGTGACCCTCGGCGGCTTCTCCCGCACGTACGTCGCCGACGCGCTCACGCCGGTGTCGGCCTACGCGCGCCTGCGCGCCGCCGACCCTGATGGGGCGTCGCTCCTCTTCGAGAGCGTCGTCGGCGGCGAGCGCTGGGGTCGGTACTCCATCCTTGCATACCGACCGGGATATGAGGCGATCCTCGGGCGGCGGGGCTGGCACGTGCGAGGGCCGCGGGCGCCGAGCTTCGACCTCGGGGCCGACGCCGGGCGCGACCCCTTGCAGGTGGCGGCGCCGCTCTTCCGCACCGCCCCCGGGGCCGCCGAGGCGCCGCTGCCCCTGCGCCTCGCCGCGTCGCACTTCGGCTTCTTCGCGTGGGACCTCGTGCACCTCGTCGACAAGGTCCCGCCCGGCGACCCGCGCACCTGGGACGCGCACGAGATCGCGCTCGCTCACTTCCTCGGGAGCCCGGTGGTCGTCGTGTTCGACTCGCTGGCGCAGACGTACACCATCGCGGCCGCCTCCGAGGCCGAGCTCGCCCGCTGCGAGGCCGACCTCGCGCGCGAGGCGCCCCTCGGGCCGGTAGCGATCCCCGACCGGGGACGGATCGACGACGACGTCCGGGTCGACACCTCGGACGCCGACTACCACGCGATGGTGCGCCGCGCGCAGGAGTACATCGCCGCCGGCGACGCGTTCCAGGTCGTGCTCGCTCGCACGTTCTCGGTGCCGCGCGCGGGGCGCGATCCGTTCGACGTCTACCGCGCGCTGCGGCTCCTCAACCCGTCGCCATACATGTATTTTCTCGACATGCCGCCGGTCGCCCCGGGGCAGCCCCGCACCCAGATCGCGGGCGCGAGCCCGGAGACGATGGTGCGCCTCGAGGGCGGGCGGATGACGGTGCGCCCGATCGCCGGCACCCGCCCGCGCGGGAGGACGGAGGCCGAAGATCGCGCGCTCGAGGCCGAGCTCCTCGCCGACCCCAAGGAGCGCGCCGAGCACGTGATGCTCATCGACCTCGGCCGCAACGACGTCGGCCGCGTGGCGAAGACGGGGAGCGTCGAGCTGGTGCGCCGCATGGAGATCGATCGCTTCTCGCACGTCATGCACATCGTGAGCGAGGTCTCCGGGCAGGTGCCGGCGGCCACGCCGCGGCTCGACGTCGTGCGCGCCGCCTTCCCCGCGGGCACGCTCTCGGGCGCTCCCAAGGTCCGGGCGATGCAGATCATCCGTGAGCTCGAGGCGCGGCCCCGCAACGTCTACGGCGGCGCGGTGGGCTACGTCTCGCCGAACGGAGACCTCGATTTCGCGATCGCGATCCGCACCGCGGTCTGCAAGGGGGACGTGATCGAGGTCACCGCGGGCGCGGGGGTGGTCGAGGCGAGCGACCCGCGCGCCGAGGCCGACGAGACCCGAAACAAGGCGCGAGGCGTGCTCTGCGCGGTCGCCGCGCTGCCGCGGCGCTGACGCGATGGCGTTCCCGACCCGGCACGTCGTCGTCGGCGGGCTCGCGGCGGCGGCCGCGGCGGCGGCGCTGCGCCTCGTCGCCTGCCACGCGGAGACGTCGCCCTCCCCTACCCCTCCGCCGGCGGCCTCCCCGCGCGCGCCGGCGGCGCCGAGCGCGGAGCCGTCGCCCGACGCGGGGGCGGCCCCCGACGCCGGCCCGCCGGTGCGCTTCGTCGCCGTCGGCGACACCGGCAAGGGCCACGACGGCCAGCGCCGCGTCGCCAAGGCGCTCGACCAGAAGTGCCGGCGCGACGGCTGCGACTTCGTCGTCATGCTGGGCGACAACATCTACCCGAGCGGCGTCACCTCGGTCGACGACCCGCAGTGGGACGAGAAGTTCGAGCGGATGTACGCCGCGACCGACCTCGAGTTCCTCGCCGTCCTCGGCAACCACGACTACGGCGGCGGCGGCGCCGGCAACGAGTTCACGAAGGGGCAGTTCCAGGTCGACTACACGAAGCGCTCGGCCAAGTGGCGGATGCCCGCCGCCCATTGGCACGCCGTCCGCGGGCCGATCGAGCTCTTCGGGCTCGACAGCAACATGCAGCTCTTCGGGCGCGACGCCGACCAGCGCCGCGACGTGGCCGCGTGGCTCTCCGCCAGCGCCGCCCGGTGGAAGATCGCGCTCGCCCACCACCCGTACCGCTCGAACGGCCTCCACGGCAACGCCGGGCGCTACGACGGCATCTTCGTCTCGCCCGCGAGCGGCGACGGCGTGCGCAGGTTCGACGAGGACCTCGTGTGCGGGAAGGTGGACCTCCTCCTCACCGGCCACGACCACTCGCGGCAGTGGCTCACCGAGACCTGCAAGGGCACCGAGCTCGTGGTGAGCGGCACCGGCGCCGAGATCACCGATTTGCCGGGGAAGAACCCGGTGCGCTTCCAGGCGCTGACGCTCGGCTTCGTGTACGTGGTCGTCACCCACGAGCGCGTCGTCGTCGAATTCGTCGACGAGGCGGGGACGACCGAGTTCTCGCACGGCTTCGCCAAGCCCTGACGTGGCGGGCGCGGATCAGGCGAGGGTCGGGCGGCTCGTCGCGCGCACGCGGATCGACGTGGGATCGTTGTGCATGGGCAGCCAGACCCGGAAGCGGGTCCCGCCTCCCTCGACGATCTCGACGTCGATGGTCCCGCCGTGGATCTCCACGATGGACTTCGCGAGCGAGAGGCCGAGGCCGAGGCTCCCGTGGCGGCGCGCGAGCTCGACGTTCTTGAAGGCCTCGAACACCTTCTCCCGCTCCTCCGGCGGGAGCCCGCCGCCGGCGCTCTCGACCTCGACGCAGAGCCGATCGCCGTGCGGGGGCAGGCTCGCGCGCACCGCGATCGCGCCCTCTTGGCCCTCCTGGGTGAAGCGGACCGAGCTCATGATGACGTTGGTGATGGCCTGGGCGATGCGCGTCCCGTCGATGAGCAGGCGCGGCAAGCCGGGCTGCACCTCGCCGGTGACCTTCACCCCCTCGGGCGGCACGAGGTCGCGGGCGTCGAGGACGGCGCTCATGACGACGTCGCCCACCGACGCGAGATCGGGGGCGACGTCGAGCTCGCCCGCCTCGACGCGCGCCGAGTCGAGGATGGTCTGGATGAGGACGAGGAGCTCGCGCCCGCGCTGCTCCACGATCTGCAGGCTCTCGTATTGGGCGTCGGAGAGCGGGCTCCGCCGCACGAGCTCGGCGAAGCCGAGGATCGCGTTGAGCGGGCCGCGCAGGTCGTGGCTCATCGACGCGAGGAAGAGCCCGCGCATGCGCTCGGTGGCCTCCTTGGAGACGATCGCCGACTGCTGGGCGCCGGCGAACTCGCGGAACACCCCGCCGAGGTCGCCGATCGCCTGCACCAGCGCGTCGACCGAGCCGAAGCGCGCGCGCCCCAGCGTCCGCGTGCCGCGCACCACGTCCGCCGCGCCCGTCATCCGCACCTCGCGGATCGCGAACGCGACGTCGCGGTTGAAGAGGCCGCCGAGCCGCGCCCCGAGGATGCCCGCGAGGGCGGTCGCCACGAGCGCGAGGAGCGCGTACGTGAAGGTGACCGCGGGGAGCTGCGCCGAGTCGAACGTCACGACGGCGCCACCGTCCTCGGGGCGATCGAGGGGTATCGACACCCGCACCTCGCCGGCGGCTCCGCGGGTGGTCGCCATCGCCGTCACCTGCGGGTCGATGCTCATCTTGAAGCCGTGGGCGGCGGCGGCGTCGATCGCCTCCTTCCGCCCGCGATCGTCGCCGCCGGCGGGCACGCCCAGCGACGCGCGCGCGAGCATCACCCCCTCCTCGAAGCGCGCCGTCGCCATCTGCGCCCGCGCGTGGGCGTACACGAGGAGCAGCGCGCCGAGGGCCACGAACGCGACGGGCGCCGTGACCGCGGCGAGGAGGCGCCCGCGCACGCGCGAGCGCCGCTCGGGGAGCTCCTCGACGAGCGCGCACGCCTCGCGCGCCACCCCGAAGGGCACGATCTCCAGGACTCGTGTCACGCTCCCGCGGAGCATGACGTAGAGCGGGAGCATGGCCGCGCTCGACATCGTGAGCGCGAGGAGCGACATCGCGACCTGGGTGTAGAGATCGCTCACCGGCGGGCGGAGCGGCGGCAAGAGGACGACGCCGCTCAAGAGGAGCGTGACCACGACGTGCACCGCGACGAGCCGCGCCGGGAGATCGTAGATCGTGAGGACCTCGGGCGCGGTCACCGAGCTCGAGCCGGTCGCGAGCGACAGGAGCGCCGGTCGGACCCGTCGCGCGAGCAGGATGGTGGCGAGGGTCGAGGCCACCGCCTGCACGCCCGCCCACACCCCGACCGTCGCCACCGAGTCGTCGAGCACCGGCTGCTCGAGCAGGAGCAGCCGGGGCGCGAACGCGATCACGAGGCCGATCGTCACCGCGTGGACGCCGAGCTGGATGGCCATCAGCCGGACGACGAGCTTGGCGGCGAGGGAGTTCATGGCCGCACCGCCGGCTTCACGGGCGCCGCTCCGAGCGGCGGGTTGACGGGGAAGCGCACGGTGAAGGTGGAGCCGGCCCCGAGCTGGCTCACGAGGTGGATCGTGCCGCCGTGGAGGAGGACGAGGCGGCGCGCGATCGCGAGGCCGAGCCCCGTGCCGCGCTTCTTCCGCTTCTCCTCGCGGGTCTGCTTGTACTCCTCGAAGATGATGCGCTGCTCGTCCTCGCTGATGCCGGGCCCGGTGTCGCGGACGGAGACGCACGCCGCGGCGCCCTCGCCCCACACCGAGACCACCACCTCCCCCGACTGCGTGAACTTGATGGCGTTGCCGACGAGGTTGCCCACCACCTGCCGCACCCGGCGCGCGTCGGCGTGGGCCATCACCGGGCCCCGGAGGTCGAGCCGGAGGTCGACGTTCTTGGGCTTCGCGACGACGCCCGCCTCGCGCACGACCTCGCTCACGATCGGCCCGACGTCGATCGAGGCTCGGCTCAGCTTGAGCTGGCCGGTCTCGAGCGCCGAGAACTCGAGGATGTCGTTGATGAGCTCGAGCAGGTGCTGCCCCGAGCCCTTGATCTGCTCGATCTCCTCGCGCGCCTCGGCCGTCAGCGGCCCGTCGACCTCGGTGAGCAGGACGTCGGCGAAGCCGAGGATCGCGTTGAGCGGGCTCCGCAGCTCGTGGCTCACCGCCGCGAGGAACGCCGCGCGGTCCTTGTCGGCCGAGCGCGCCCGCGTGAGCCCTTGCCGGTACGCCTTCTCGGCGGCCGAGAAGCGGCCGACGAGGTCGTTGAACGCCGCCGTGAGCAGCCCCACCTCGTCGAGGGTGCGGACCGGCACCGGCTCGCCGGCGGGGTCGACGCGGGTGTCGGCCATCGCCCGCACGCGCCTCGAGACGAACTCGACGTCGCGCGACGCGTCGCGGGCGACGGCGTAGGCGACGGTGGCGGCGACGCCGACGAGCAGCGTCGTCAGGGCGACGAGCGCGGTGACGAGCGCCGACGACCCGTCCGGCGCCGCCGGCTCGCGCACGAGGACGACGACGAACACCGACGCCGGAGGTATCCCAACCGGCCTAGACGCGAAGCGCGCCCGGCCGAGCCGCGTCATCGCCTCGCCCTTCTTTCGGGCGAGGATCTGGGTGAGCGAGGCCTTGTCGGGCGTGCCCAGGGTCGCGTCGGCGACGACGTCGGCGTCCGGCGTCACGAGCACGTATTCGGCGCCCGAGCGGCGCGCCGCGAGCTGGATGGCGTCGAGCCTCCGCTCGGGGGGGAGCGCGGCGAGCCGCGCCGCCATCACGTCGGCGAAGAGCGCCGCGCGCTCCTCGGCGTGGTCGTCGCCCCAGCGCGCGAGGTGGTCGACGCCGACGAGCCCGATCGCGAGCGTCACCAACAGGCCGAGGACGACCACGACGAGGGGCGCGAGCGGAAGGAGCGGCCACGTCCGGCGCTCGGCGGCCCACGGCGGCCGGAGGCCCTCGGTCGCGGTCGCGCCGGCCGTCACGTCGGCGCCACCACGGAAACCTCGGGACTGGGAATCGGGCCCCACCGGGCCATCTTACCGTCACCTACACGCCGTCACCTACGTCGAGCGTCCACGTTTTTCGAGGCCACGGCGAGGGGCGCGACGATCACGCGAGCCGCGAGGCGAACGCGGCGCGCGGCGCGCGGCGCTGTCGAGGGCGCCACGCAAGGCGAATCCAGGCGCCCGAGCGCGGACCACGCCCGCGGGCGAAACGTGAACGCCGCGCCGCCGCGCCTCTTTGACGCACTGCAACAACGCGAAGAAAGAAAAGCCTCGTGCTTTTCGTCCTTTACGCCCGCGAAAAGCTCACCCATAAGGAAACCGGGGGATCCGTTTCCAATGCCTGCATTCGCCAAGAGCAAGCTCGCCCACTCGTCACGCACCCGGCACCCGTCCGCATCGGGCGCCGTGCATTCTCGCGCGGCGATGGACAAGGACGAGCGCGTGCACCTGGTGGTGTGGGGCTGGCACAGCGTGCAGCCCGGCACCCTGTCGTGGACGTTCCCGAGCGCGCGCGCGGCCCTCGCCGCGGCGCACACGATGAAGAACGCGGTGCGGTGGGCGATCGTCCGCGGGCACGAGATCCTCGATCTCGAGACCGCGCGCGCGACCGGCGCGGTGCTCGTCGAGCAGGCCGGCTGAAGCTCGGTCACTCGACGGCGTAGATCAACCCGACGCCGACGCGGAACCGATCCATCGGCGACAGCTCGGCGGGGCGCTCGCCGTCGCCCGACTGGAGCGGACCGACGACGTATTCGCCGGTCGTGGAGAACGCGTAGTCGGCCGTCACCCGGTACGACAGGCCCGCGGCGAACGGCGCCTTGCCGCTCAGCGCGGCGCGGACGGAGAGCCTCGGGGGCGCGTACGGGATCGGCTTGAAGTCGCCGTCGAAGGCGCGATCGGCGGGCCGGCGCGAGCCGACGAGGCCGGCGAGCGCGAGCGTCGGCCCGTCCTCGAGGAGCCGGTACGAGACCCTGGCGTTGCCGAAG
>JAEUKG010000396.1 GCA_016794325.1 Myxococcales bacterium
TGCCCGCGGCGAGGCCCGTGATGGCCTCGATCTCTTCGTAGCTCAGCTCCTCGACGTCGCGCAAAATGAGGCACTGGCGGAAGGTCTCGTCGAGCTCGAGGATCGCCTCCTGCACCACCCGCTCGACCTGCCGGCCGGCGAGCGCCTCGTCGGGCCGCTCGACCTGGCCGACGTTGGCGCGGCGCGCCTCGCCGAGGGGCACGCGCTCGGCCACGTTCTCGAGCTCGTCCTGCTCGCCGGCGTGGCGCACCTTCAGGTATTTCGAGCGGTTTTTGCAGAGGTTCACCGCGATTCGGTAGATCCACGTCGAGAGCTTCGAGTCCCCGCGGAAGGTCGCGATGGCCTTGAAGACCTGGACGAAGACCTCCTGGCTCACCTCCTCCGCCTCGGCCCGGTTTCCGAGCATGCGGATGACGAGGCCGAGCACGCGGCGCTCGTAGGTCTTCACGAGCTCGTTGAACGCGCGCTCGTCGCGCGCGATCAAGCGCTCGATCAGCTTTGCTTCGAGCTCGTCCGGGACCGCCACGTCGAGCCATCCTGCCAGGTTGGGAGCGAATTCGCCGCCCGAGAGCGGCGACGAGGGAGAATCGCCGTCGAAGAGCGACGACGACGAAATGCCGCCGAGGGGGTCGTCGTCGGGGTTGCCGCGCGCGCACACGAGGCCGCCCGGCTCCCGTGGAAGTCGGGCGCGTCGCATCCTTTCTGCCCGTCGTGACAGGCAACGCCCGCGAAAGTTCCCGCCCCACGGGAAGGGTGGAGATCAGCAGCCACCGTCGGCTCCCGCGCGACCGCACGTCGTGACGTCGACCGACCCGCACCGCCACGGCAAACACGCCCCTGCGTCGCCGCACTCGCCGGCGCCCGCGCACACCTGCGGCTCACCGACGTCGCACGTGGCCTTGCACGTCGTCTCGAAGATCTTGGGGAGGATCTGGGTGACGCAGCACACCTCGCCGGAGGCGCAGTCGGTGCCGTCGTCGCACGCGCGCACCAGGCCGCCGCACGCCGTCCCTGCCGTCGCGCAGGTGGACGCGTCGACCTCTTGGCAGCACTCGTTCTCGGGGACGGCGCAGGCGGCCGCGCCGCAGAGGAGCGATCCCGACGTCCCGGCCTCGGCGTCGCGCCCGACGCCCGCGTCCGCGTGCCCGGCGTCGGGGGCGACGCCGACGTCCGCCGTGGCGTCCGCCTGCGTGGAGGCGTCGGGCGCGGCGATCTCGGTGTCGCCCGTCACACCGATGAGGTACGCGCAGCCGCCGGCGGCGAAGCTCGCCGTCGCGAGGAGGGCGAAGAGCGGGCGCCTCAAAACGCGCCTCCGATCACCACCCCGCCCGGGCCTGGGCTCACCCACGCCGCCGGCTTCGGGGCCTCGCGGGGCACGGTCTTGCCGGTCACGACGAGGTACACGCCCGCGGCCACGGTGACGAGGCCGACGCCGAACGCGACCGTGGACACCGTCGCCGCGCTGCGAGCGTCGTCGCGCAGCTCGGCGCCCTCCGCGTCGCACACCGTCGCCACGCACCGCGACCCGATGTCGTCGCGCTTGCCGATGGCGCGCAGCCCGAAGTAGGTGCCGACGCCGAGCGCGACCACGCCCGCGGACGTGACGCCGTAGCCGACGTAGCGCTTCGTGTAGCTCGGCTTCGGCGGCGGGGGCGGGGGCTTCGGGTGGAGCGGCGCCTGAGGAGGGATCGACAGATCGTCCTCGAGCGCGGGCAGCACCACGGTCTGGGCGGTGACGCCGCCGGGCAAGACGTGGATCTCGATGGCCTTGCGCTTCTTGCCGGGGGCGCTGACGGCGATGATGTGATCCCCCGGATCGAGATAGTGGGGCAACGCCCACTCGGGCTCGGGCAAGGGCTCGCCGTCGATCTCGATGGTGGTGATCTGCCGCTCGGTGGAGAACTGGAGGATGATGCGCGGGAGCTTGGGCTCGAGCGCGAACGCGTGGGCGTGGGCGAACTCCTGCCGATCGCGCTGGCCGTTCTGCGCGGCCCAGGCGGCGCCGCGGTGGAACTCCGACCACGCCGTCGCGACGCGGCCCACCGTCTCGTGGCAGAGCGCGAGGTTCAGGAGGGTGCCGAGCTTGGGCGAGAGCTTCAGGCTGTCGGACCACGCGTTGCAAGCGGCCTCGACCTCGCCCTTGTCGAAGCGCTGCTCGGCCTCACGGAAGAGGCGCTCCGCCTTCTGCTCGTTGCTCTCGTCGGCGCGGGCCCACGGGGCGACGCTCACGGCGACGGAGATCACCGCGCACGTCGTCAACGCGCGTGTCGAGACCAAGTCCATGACCGAGACGTACTCAGTCGGGAGTATGCAGGAACTTGGGCCTTACGGGCTTCTTTTGTGAGGGAGACAGGCGCGGGCGGAGCGCCGGGCCCGAGGCCGGGTTGTCCTCGACCTCGATGTCGGCAGAGGCTGACGCCGACGGCGCGCCGGAGGTGGTGTCGACGGTGGTGGTGACCGCGAACGGCACCACCGTGACCGCGCTCGGACCGCCGGCGGCGGCGCCGAGGGGGGCGCCCCCGGCGTTGGTCTTGCGGATCGACGCCATCGCGAAGACGCCCACGACGACGGTGGCGAGCAGGCTCGCGAAGCCGATGCCCATGAGCAGGCGGTTCGAGCCCTTCTTCGGAGCCTCGGGGTTGGTGGGCCGCACGAACGAGCTCGTCTCGACCGAGCGCCGCAGGATGTCGGCCGGGTGCATCCCCGGCGCCGGCGTCTCGATCTCGCGCATCGACGACGCGCGCACCTCGAGCTTGGCGAGGCGATCGGCGATCGGCCGCCACTCCTCGGCGGCGAAGGGCGCGAGCGCCATCGCGAACTCGCCCGCGCTCTGGAAGCGATCGTCGGGGTTGCGCTTGAGGCAGCGCGCGACGATGGCCTCGATGCCCTCGGGCGCCACCGGGTTCTTCTCGCGGAGCGGCACCGGATCGCGCTCGAGGATGGCGGCGAAGAGCTCGCCGACGCCGTCGGCGTCGAAGGGCAAGACGCCCGAGATGAGCTCGTACATCACGACGCCGAGCGACCAGATGTCGGCGCGGTGGTCGATGCGGCTCGCGTCGCGGAGCTGCTCCGGCGACATGTACGCGGGCGAGCCCAGCACCGCGGCGCCGCCGCCGGTGAGGATCTTGTCGCGCCGCTGCGCCTTCGCGGTCATGACCTTCGAGATGCCGAAGTCGAGGATCTTGAGGACGTGCGAGCCGTCGGGCAGCTCGGTGACGAAGAGGTTCGGCGGCTTGAGGTCGCGGTGGATGATGCCGAGCGCGTGCGCCTGGCCGACCGCCTCGAGCGCCTGAAGGATGTAGTTTGCAGCTTCTTCGACGGGCAGGGCGCCCTTGCGCTTCTCGAGGAGCTCGCCGAGGTCTTGCCCGTTCAGGAACTCCATCGCGAGGAACGGCAGGCCGTTCTCGAGCGCGCCGGCGTCCATGACGTGGGCCACGTGGGGGCTCTTGATGCGGGCGGCGGCCTGCACCTCGCGGGCGAAGCGCTCGATGGCGCTGTCTTTGGTGGCCGACTCGGCGAAGAGGACCTTCAGCGCGACGCGCTCGTTGAAGAGCAGGTGGTGCGCCTCGAACACGATCCCCATGCCGCCCTCACCGGCGACCCGCTCGATGCGGTACTTTCCGGCGACGACGTCGCCGGGGCTGGGAAGGGCCCGATCCATGCAGAGGTCCTCCGTAACTATACCCCGCGGCGCGGCAGAGGAGCGAGGGCGCCGCGCCCGTGGAGGGCGAATGATCGACCCGAGGGGTGCGAGGTTTTCGCACACGCGCGTTCATGTGAGCCTATCGGGCCAGTCCCGCACGGAGGCCCCTCGGATGCTTGGCAGCCTGCGGGGCCACGCGCTGTCGCCCGACCCGTGGGAGCGCGGCGGGCCGCCGATCGAGCTCGGGCGGGCGTACCATCCTGCCCAACGGTGCTCCCCGTGAACGGCCTCCACGGTCGCCTCGTCCACCTCGCCGAAGTCTGGCGCCGACGGGACGGCTCCTTGGTGATGGACTTCAGCGCGCGGCCGGTCGACCGCGTGAAGTCGGACGCGAAGGCCATGCACCAAGCAGGTGTCATGAAGAGCACGGACGAGGTCGCTCCGATGGAGTTCGACGAATGTGACCCTCCGGCGACCGAGAGCGCCATCGCTGCTTTCGAGGAGCGAATCGGGCAGGTCCTTCCCGCGGGGATTCGAACACTCCTCCTTACCGCGAACGGTGGCCGACCGAAGCGCGCCATCTTCCGGAGTCCCGACGGCAAGGCGGTGGACGTGTCGGAGTGTCTGGCGTTGCGCGCGGGGAGAGGGAGCATCGAGTCGACGTACCAGCTCCTCACCATCTCCAAGCGGGCGATGCCGCCGCACATGCTCCCGTTCGCGCAAGATTCTGGCGGCAACATCTTCGCCGTGGACTGCCGAACGCCCGACGCTCACGTGTACTTTCTCCTCCACGATCCGGAGTTTCGACTGGTCTCTCTCGGCGTAGCCCTGGAGGCGTTCTGGAGTCGACTCACGACGCTGGACGCCGAGCTCGATGGAGCGCGGTAGACCCGCCCCCCTCTGGATCGGGCGGATGCGGAGCGCGCGTACGGAGCCCGCGACCGCGATTCACTCTCGACAGTGAGTCGGCCCCCGTCACGGTGAAGCCGACCATCCAAGGCTCACCATGGCAGCGCCTCTTCCACCGCGGACGCGCGGGCGGCTTCCGCTCTGGGGCGCAGACTGCGAAGATCGAACGCGCCCATGACGAATCTCCGAAGCGTGGTGGATTGGGTTCGACGGTCCGCCGAGGCTGACCTTTCGACGGAGGTCATCTGTGTCCGTGAGCCGTGGACGGAGGACGCCGAGGCTCGCGTCGTCCACCTGGACGAGCAAGGCCGGATTCCGGCCAGCGCGCTGGACGGCGGCTACGAGTACTTCTTGGAGGCGACGCTCGTTCTCGAGGTCCTCGAGGCGTTGGCGAACCGCTCGGGTCCGTCACGGCCCGGAGACGACTGCAGGCTTCTGATCCACTACGCTCGGCACGACGCCTACCCCGAATGGCTCTACGCGTGACGTACCCCACCGACCGAACCACGGTGCTCCTCTCGCTCGTCGACCGACGGGCCCCGCCGAGCTCGGCGGTTCGCGCTCGAGAGTACGGACCATGAGATTCGAGAGCTCGCGGGCAGCTCTGACGAGTGAAGCTCTGTCGTCCGTAGAGGACGAGATTGGCATTCGATTTCCATCGGGTCTTCGCGAGCATTACCTGCGGGCGAACGGCGGTGTTCCAACCCCCTACATCTTTCGGCGGGGGGCTACCACGGTCGCAGTGTCCGAGTGTCTCCCTCTCCAAAAGGAAGGAGCCGGCCTCTCTGCGATCGACGCTTATCGAAACCTGGCGCTCGGCAAGGAGGCGATTCCTGCGTACCTATTCCCATTCGCCATCGACGGCGGTGGCAACCTACTCCTCGTCGACTGTCGCACCGACGAAGGATGGGTGTACGTCTGGTGGCATGATGTCGTCGACGACGGTCTGCTCGACCTTCGTACAGGCATCTCCGAATTCTGGACGTTCCTTGAAACGTGAGTAGGCAGGGGGAGCGTAGGTGAAACAAGACCGATCTCAGGGCCGTGCGGCCAGCGTCGACGCGCCGACCGCGAGCGCGATGACGCCGACTCGGCGAGAACGCGGAGGTCATGCGGGCTTCGTTCGATCGTGGTCGGTCGAACGAGGCTCGCGCACGTGAACGCTATTGCTTCGAGCAGGTCCTTCGTTTCCGCGAGCCCTTGCGAACGGAGGGTATGAAGTGCCTCGACGAGCCCTCGTGCAAGGACTTCGAGGAGTGCACCGGGCGCATCGTCGGTGTCGGCGCGCAGCCTTGGCTTGGGCCTTCATTTCGATAGGAGGCGCGTGAAGCAAACCATCCGCCTGGAGGTCGCCCGACACCGATACCGTGGGTGGTACGAGTGGGCGCGGGCTGCTGGTTGGGGAGTGACCGGCATGACGCTCCTGGGTTGTACCGGTGCGAACACCTACACGACTCCGCGAACGTTGGAGCCTTGGGACGTGCAAGCGTTCATCGCCCCCGAGGTCGTCGTGAGGCCGACGCGCGACGAGCCGCGATACTTGCGCGCCTTCGGGCAAGGGCCGCTCGTCTACGCCATTCCCCCGGCGCTCGGCGTCCGAATCGGGCTTCCCGCTCGCCTCGAGGTAGGTGTCCTCGTCTCCGACTTCATCGTGCCGAACGGCGCCGAGGCGAAGTGGGGCTTCGCGCGGTCGCGATGGTTCGACGCCGCCTTGCACGTGAAGGGCATCTGGGGCCTGTACGAACTCGCTCCGTTCCAGGACGAGGGGCGGCAGATCAGTGAGGTCGCCGTGCTCCACGCGATCACGTCCGTGGCCCTCAACGCTACGCCGTCAGTCGCGCTCGTCGCGACTCCGGGGGCGTTCGCCACGTGGGGCCACTATCGCACGGCAGGTGCTCGCCTCGGCGGTGGCGTTCAGGTCCGGCTCTCGGAGCGTTTCGCGGTGTTTCCGGAAGCCACGTGGCTGCGGGAGCTCACGGGCGCGGACACTCGGCAGGCGGGTGGTGTGCGGGGCGACGCGAGCTACGTGACCGTGGGGTTGGGCCTACTGGTAGGTCACCTCCCAGAGCCGCCAGCCCGACGAGGGAGCAGCGATTCCGATTAGAGACGGCCCCCGCGCAGCTGCGAGAGCCTGGCGTCATGTCACGAGCCCGGGGAGCCCCCTCACGCCGGCAGCGCGATGCCGTGCGCCTTGAACGACGCCGCGAGCGCGGTCCGGTCGGGCGCACGGGCCCAGGCCTCGGCGGCGCTGATCTGCTCCGCCGACACGAGCTCCGCGAGCGCGTCGCCCATCGAGACCATCCCCACGTGGCGCGCGCCCTGGACGACCGGCTGGAGCTGCGACCACTTGCCCTCGCGCACGAGCGTCGCGACGAGCGAGCTCGTGAGGAGCGTCTCGATCGCGGGGACGCGGCCGCCGCCGGTCTTCCAGCACAGGACCTGGGCGACCACCGCGCGCGTCGAGTCCGCGAGCATCTGCCGGATCTTCGGCTGGTGCTCGGTCCCGAAGGTGTCGACGACGCGCTCGAGGGCCCCCACGACGCTGCTCGCGCGCAGCGAGGCGATCACCAGGGTGCCGCTCCCGGCGCAGTCGAGCGCCGTGCGCGTGACCGCTGCGTCGGGCAGCTCGCCGAGCACGAGCACGTCGGGCCGCTCGCGGAGCGCGCTCTCCATCGCCGTCGCGAACGACTCGGTGTGCTCGCCGACCTCCCGCTGGCTGAGCAGGCAGCGCGCGATCGGGTGCACGTGCTCGATGGGGCGCTCGATCGTCACGACGTGGTCGCTGCGCGTCCAGTTGAGATAGTCGACCATCGACGCGAGGGTGGTGGAGCGGCCGTGGCCCGGCGCGCTCGCGACGAGCACGAGGCCGCCCTTGGCCGAGAGCGCCTCGACCACCCCCGGCGAGAGGCCGTACCGCTCGAAGGCCGGGAGCTCGCTCTGGACGTGGCGGAAGGTGAGCGCGAGGCCGCGCGCGTCGACGCCGACGTTGATGCGGAAGCGCCCGAGGTCCTTCACCTCGTAGATGAACGTCGCGTCCTTGTGATCGGCGAGATCGCGGCGCGCGCGCTCGCTGAGGATGGGGTCGAGGTACGCGCTCACCTGATCGGGCCCGAGCTCCGAGAGATCGGTGAGGAAGTGCAGCTCCCCCTGGATGCGCATCACCGGGCTGTACCCGGCCGCGAGGTGGAGATCGCTCGCGTGGTGGGCGACCATGTCGCGGAGGAGCGCGTCGACCGAGTTGAGATCGGTCGCGCGCGTCGCCGTGCGCGCCACCGTGAGCTCGACCGGCGGCGCCACCGTGCGCTCCATCGGCGGCAGCGTGACGTCGGTGTCCGTCATCGAGGGGCCGGGCGGCGCCGCGGTCTCGATCGGCGGCGCCTCGAGCTCGAGGACGCGCGAGGTCCTGCGCGGGGGCGACGACAGCGACGCGGCGGGGATGCTGCCCGCCGACGAGGGCCCGTCGTCGATCTCGGGGCGGTCGACGACGTGCAGCGCCACCTCGAGGCCCGCGGCCCCCACCGACGTGACCACGTCGACGGTGTATCCGAGCCGGGCCACGCGCGCGGTCTGCGGCGCGTCGTGGGCGGCGAGCACGCGCGCGGGCCCCATGACCTCCGCCGCGAGCAGGCTGACGTTGCCTTGCTGGACGACGTCACGCCCGACGTCGAGCCGCTTGCCCTTGCGGATCACGAAGGTGCGCTCGCCCGGCACCAGGTGGAGCTCGGTCGCCTTGGCGCGCGCGATCACGTCGATGAGGGGGTCGAGGGAGGACATCCGGGGGCTCGAGTGAAATGGTACCCAGGACCCCTCGCCGGCAGGCAAGAACGCGGGGCCTCGGCGAGCGGGGGACCGCCGGGGCCCCCGCGCGCTCTTTATCCAATGCGATACGAGGTTATCCGACAGGAGCGCCCGAGCACACCCAAGTGCGCGAAAAGACTGGCGGCTCCGGGCGGCACGACGGCTGCAATACCCCGAATCGTTCGCGGCTCCGGCCGAAGAAGCCCAACAAGCAAATCCCAAAAGGGTTGGAAAACGACGGCTTCTCCACTCGGACCCCCGAGCGCTCTTTTTCACTCTCGGCCTCACGTGCGAGGCGCGCCATGATGACCCAATCCACGATGACCCAGCACAACGCCACCCGCGCCATCCTCGCCGAGTCCCAGAAGGGCCCGGCGGAGCGCCTGCTCGACGTCGTCCTCGGCTCGAGCGCCCACCTCTGGCACAACCGCCCCGGCCTCGACGTCGGCGGCGTGTGGCACGCGCGCAAGCACGCGAAGAAGTCGCTCGGCGGAACGCCCGTCGCGCCCGGCCTCTTCGTGCCCGCGGCGGTGCGGCTCTACGGTCAGCTCGTCGAGATCTACAAGCTCTCGGCCGAGCTCTTCGCGCACTTCGCGTCGTACGCGCTGGTCGAGACCGACTGGCGCGACCTCAAGGTCGCGTGCGCGGCGCTCATGCTGGTGCAGAAGCGCGCCGGCGAGCCCCTGCACGACGACGACGGATCGGTCGCGTTCTACGACGACGACTACCGCGCCGTCGGCGAGGCGATGGTGCTCTTCTACGAGAAGAAGTCGGCGCGCATGCTCACGCCCAAGGGCATCCTCCGGGTCGCCGAGCTGCTCGAGACGCCCGAGATCGCGGCCCTCAACCGCGCCGCCGGCTTCGGCGACCCCGCCGCCAAGAAGGCGCCGCTCGGTCGCTGGAAGCGCGCGGCCACCCGCTGGCTCGCGCTCCGCGAGAAGAACCTCCCCATGCTGCAGGGCCTGGTCCGTGCAGGATACAAGGAGACGATCAAGAAGATCGCCCGCAAGGCCGGCTACAAGCCCGACGCGCAGGTGTTCTTCGAGGTCCTCGGCTGGAAGCAGAAGCAAGCCGAGGGCGGCCACCGCACGGTGGGCCTCTCGGGCGACCTCAAGGTCCAGAAGCGCGAGCGCTTCGACGGCCTCGCCGAGGCCGAGATCTGCGAGGCGATCGTGGATCAGAAGCTCTCGTACAAGGACGTCGTCGGCCGCCTGCCGAAGGACGTGGGGCTCACGCCGGCCATCATGGTCTGCCTGCTCCCCTCGCTCTCGGACAAGGACCTGCGCATGCTCACCCCCACGCTCGAGGAGCTCGGCCTCATGACCGAGCCCGAGATCCGAAAGCGGTGGGAGCGGGCGATCGAGACCGCCACCGACCAGCGTTCGCTGCACATCGCGAAGAACGTGAAGTCCAAGGCGCTCAAGGACAAGCTCGAGGAGGCGTCCGACAACGCGGCCAAGAAGGCGGTCGCCGACGCGACGCGCGAGGCGGACGTGCACGTGATGTTCCTCATCGACCAGTCCGGCTCGATGTCGGGGGCGATCGAGCAGTCCAAGGAGGCCCTCTCCAAGATCCTCGCCGGCTTCCCCCAGGAGAAGCTCCACATCGCGAGCTTCAACACGGTGGGCACCGTCCTCCGTCCCAAGGCGTCGAGCCGCGCCGCCGTCCAGCACATGCTGAGCGGCATCACCGCGGCCGGCGGCACCATCCACGGCGCCGCCGTGCAGGCGCTCCACACCGCCGGCGTGCGCGTCCCCCCGGGCGCGCAGCTCGTGGTGATGGTCGTCGGCGACGAGGCCGGCGAGGACGGCGCGACCCTCGGTCGCACCTTCCGCGAGCTCGGGTACTCGGTCGCCGCGATCGGCCTCATCGTCAACGTGGTCGGAAACGGCCGCGGGACGACGGTCCAGGGCTGCGCGCGCGCGCTCGACGTGCCCTTCACCGAGGTGAAGGTCTCCGAGTTCGACGACCCCTACCAGGTGCCTCGCGTGCTCCGGGCGATGCTCGAGGCGCCGAAGCTCCCGGGCGTGGTCAAGCAGGCTGGCTGGGTGGAGCGCGTCCTCAAGACGCCCATCCTCGCCCTCCCGAGCTGAGGTCGAGTTCGCGATCGACGATCGCGGACCCGACGTACACTGGGCTCGTGGACCACACGAAGTTCCTCGGGAAGAAGGAGACGCTGGTGCTGCCGTTCGTCGGCGGCACCCGCGTCGAGGCTCCCGGTCGCTCCTTGCGCCTCGCGAGGAGCGACCTCGAGCCGGGCTTCTGGTCCTTCTCCATCGCCGGTCGCACCGCGACCCCGGTGGAGCGGGCCGAGGCCCCCTCGCTCGAGGACCGACCGAAGGTGCGCGGGCACTTCGCCGCGGGCGCGCTCGTCACGAGCGGGTCCGCGTGCGAGGAGCTCGAGCTCCTCCCCGCCGAAGAGCCCCCCGCGCTGTCGCCGCTCACCGCGCGTCGATGGCACGGGGGCGCGCTCTTGTTCGACGCCCTCGAGTTCGAGGGCGACGCCGAGCCCGCGTGCCGCGAGGCCCTCGAGGAGGGGCGCGGCATCGACGGCATCCGCGGCGTCACCCCTGCCCTGCGCGCCGCCTTCGCGGCGGCGCTCCTGGCGCGGGTGGGCCGCATGCACAATACACCCATTTCGTTCGTCGAGGCGCGCCCCTACGTCCACGACGTCGCGACCCGCGGAGAGGCGGGCGCGCGCGCGGCGGTGGCGCGGATCGCGGACGAGCGGCGGCGCGACGCCGCCGCCCGGGCCGCCCGCGAGGTCGAGGAGCGGGCCGAAGAGAACCGCCGCGTCCGCGCGGCTCGCGTCGCGACCGCGCGCGAGACCGTCGAGGAGCGCGTCGAGAAGGCCCTCCGCTCGGCCGACGCCCACCTCCGCGCCACCCGCGACCTCGGCGACGGCACCCTCGAGGTCACGTACACGTTCGCGGGCCAGCGCTTCGTCTCGGTCGTCGACGTCGTCGACCTCAACGTCGTCGACGCCGGCGTCTGCTTGGCCGGCGAGGACAGCCTGGTCACCCTCGAGAGCCTCCCCGGCGTCATCCGCGAAGCCATCGACACCGACCGGCTGGTCATCACGCGTAGGTAGAAGGAGATAGCGTGTGAACGAAGTGTGCTTCCTGCTCGATCGCGGCGCGCGCGTGCTCTGGAGCGACGCGTCGACGAGCCCGGTCGCGCTGCCCGACTCGCTCGAGCGCTGGGAGGCGATCTGGTCTCGCCGGCGCATCCTCGTCGAGGTCGCGCACTCGCACCCGGTGGGCCCGCTCGCCTTCTCGCGCGAGGACGACACGACGATGGACGCGCTCGTCTCCGCGCTCGGCAGGAACCTGGTCTTCAGCGTCGTCGCGCCCGGCGGAATGGTCCGTCGGCGCTACGGCACGAGGCGCGGCCGCCGTGAACAACTCGGCGACTCGATCGTCCAAGAGGAGCCCTGGTGGGCGGCGCTGCTCCGCGCCGCCTCGGGGATGAAACCGAAGTAGAAAGGAAGGAGGAGCCATGGCAGTCCTCAACATCACGTACAACGGCATGTCGGCGGACTACCCGCTCGACGTCGACTTCCGCCTCACCGACGGCGACGTGCGCCGCATCGCGGTCGAGGTCGTCCGCACCGGCGGGGTCCCGGGCCTCCAGATCGCGACGCTCGCCGAGCGCGCGTTCGACGACTTCGTGGTCGACCGCTTCCGCACGCCCCAGGGCGGCGAGCGGATCTACCTGCGGCCCAAGGTCCCCTTCGGCTCGTCCGCGCGATGAGCGGCAAGCGGATCGTCTTCTGCGGGGTGGGCGCGCTCGGCTCGAGCGCGCTCACCCTGTGCCGCAACGTCCCGGCCGACCTCGTCGCGATCGACTTCGATCGCGTCGAGTCGAAGAACCTGCTCGCGCAGGCCTTCGTGAAGCCCTCGGTGGGGAAGAACAAGGCCGAGGCGATGAAGCTCCAGTTGCAGAACTTCTGGAGCGTGAAGATCGAGTCCTTCGGCGTCCGGGTCGGCCCCGAGAACGTGGAGGCCCTGCTCGCCAAGGCCGACCTCGTCGTCGACTGCTTCGACAACCAGAAGAGCCGCGAGGTGCTCTCGACCTTCGCGCGGGCGCGGGGCATCGCCCTCGTGCACGCCGCGATCTCGGGCGACGGCACGTTCGGCATCGTGCGCTGGGACGAGCGCTTCACCCCCGACGCCGAGGATCACGCGGGCCAGGCCACGTGCGAAGGGGGCGAGCATTTGCCGCTCATCGGCCTCGTGGGCGCGGCGCTCGCGCGCACCGTCCAGGACTGGGAGAAGACCGGCGAGCGGCGCGACTCGATGATCGCGCTCCGGAGCGTCACCGCCACCGCCTGACCATGCGCGCCCCCCTCGCCCTCGCCCTGCTCTCGCTCGCCGCGCTCCTCGGGGCGTGCCGCAGCTCGGTCGACCCCGAGGCCACGCGCGCGTGCCGCGCCGAGGCCGCGGCGAAGGTGCGCGCGAGCCACCCGAGCGGGCCCGTCCCCGGCGTCGACCGGGAGGAGCGAGAGCTCTGCGAGGCCTGCTGCCGAGGGCGCGGGCTCTCGAGCGTGGAGCCGGGCTACTGCGAGTGCGGCAAGCTCGGGCTCGACGCCTTGATGAAGTGACGCGCGGTCAGGAGAAGAGGCCGCGCGCGGACGCCATCTCGAGCGCGCGCGCGAGCGACTCGTGGGTCCGCTGCATGTCCTCGACGAAGGTGTCGCCGCCGAACGCGTCGCGCAGGTAGCGCCGGC